>JBEBJW010000001.1:0-29777 GCA_040079715.1 Myxococcota bacterium
ACCCCGGGATGTCAGCGTCGGCGGCGCTTCGCCGGTCCGGGCGGGGAGCCGCCGGTGGCGCCGGACGCCCGGACCACCGCGTCGCGGGCGGAGCTCATCGCCGAGGTGATCTGCTCGTCGCCGCCGTCGAGGACCCGCAAGTGCAGGCCGCTGATCGCGGTGAGGACCTCGACCAGCGCGGGCTCGGTCGTCGCGGCGTCGAGCGCCCGCCCGAGCGCCTCGGCGGCGGCGGGATCCGCAGCGGCGATGTCTGCGAGCAGGTTCCGGGCCGCCACCCGGCGGCGGTCGACCGGCGGCTCGGGCGGGGCGCGCGCGACCACCATCGACGGCGCGGGATCGCCGTCCCCGGCGGGCGTCCGCGCCCGAGCCGACGCGCGGGACCGAGTCCATCGGCGGATCCCCGCGATCCCCGCCGCGGCGATCACGACCGCAGCGCCGCCCGCGACCGCCACCAGCGCGAGTGTGCCCGTCACGCGTCCCCCCGCCGGAACGTACCGCGGCGCTGGGTCCTCGGGAGCTTGACGATCCCGATCGCCGGTCTCTACAGTGGGATACTCCTCTGTCTCTCATCGGGAGGCCCATCCATGGCCAAGGTGACCGACGCGGGCGGGCGGCCGCACTCCGGCATCGTCCAGCAGCCCGTCATCGGCGTGGTGACCGACAACCGCGACCCACTGGGCTGGGGTCGGGTCAAGGTCAAGTTCCCGACCCTCCACGGGGAGCCGCCGTCGGACTGGATCCCGCAGGTCGCCCCGAACGCCGGCAAGGAGCGCGGGTTCTACGCGCTGCCCGAGATCGACGACGAGGTGCTGGTCGTGTTCCTCCAGGGCAGCCAGGAGGCGGCGGTGGTCCTCGGCCAGCTGTGGAACGGCGAGGACATCGCGCCGAAGGAGGCGAAGGACGCCCACCCCGCACCGGGGAAGACCGACACCGGGGCCACCTGGTCGACCGACCAATTCACCGCCGGCAGCCCGAACTTCGAGAAGAACGACCGGCGGTTCTGGAAGTCGCGGTCCGGCCACCTGATCGTGTTCGACGACACCGAGGCGGCCGAGTCGATCCAGATCTGGGACAAGGATCACACGCTTTCGCTGGTGTTCGAGACGAAGGAGCAGCGGATCATCCTCGCGAACACCCAGGGCGATCTCCACATCCGGACCAAGAAGGACCTGTACCTCGAGGCCGGCCAGGACATCAAGTGGCGCGCGGGCCGCGACATCGTGGGCGAGTCCGCCCGCGACACGACCCACGAGGCCAAGCGGAACTGGTCCAGCAAGTCGACCCAGGAGTCGAAGCTCGAGGCGGGCACGAACTTCACGATCGACGCCGGCCAGAACCTCACCTGCAAGGCGTCGATGTCCACGAGCGTCGAGGGCAGCGTGAGCTACTCGGCGAAGGGCGGGTCGACCGCGAAGCTCGAGGGCGGCGCGATGACCGAGGTGAAGGGCGGGATCGTCAAGATCAACTGATCGCCGACCTCCTGCTCGCCGCGCTCGACACAGCCGATCGTCCGGAGCGTTACGACGCGTCGGGAGGCAGCGCGATGGGCCGTCCGAGCGATCCGGTGCTGAAGTGGCTCCGGGCCCTGGTCGACAGCAGGGGGCTGAACACGGCGTCGGTGGCCCAGAAGTCGGGGCTGCCGCGGGCGCGGATCCGGAAGATCCTCACCGGCGCCGAGCCGATGCTGGTCGACGAGCTGATGGTGCTGTCGACCGCGCTGTCGATCTCGCCGAAGGACATGGGCCTGCCGGACGGGACGCCCACCGAGCTCCCGACCGACGAGCCGGCGATCGATCCGGCGCTGGCCGAGCTCGTCGGGGCGCCGAACCCGGTGGTCGACCCGTGGGGCAACCACATCGAGCAGTTGTTTCGGGTCGCGTTCGGCCTCGGATGCGACTTCTTCTTCTTCTCGGACCCAGCCGAGCTCGCGGACAGCGGGATCCCGCCGAAGGTGCTGGCGCAGTTCCGCGACGATCTCGTCCCGCTGCAGATGAAGGCCGAGTTCCACGCGTACAACAACCCGCGGTACGACGACGACGGGATCACCCTGACGATGTCGTTCGACGCCCTGTACGAATGCCGGTTCCCGTGGACCAGCGTCCGCCGGTTCATCTTCCTTCCCACACAGATCACCGCCGCCGCCGACCAGCCGGCCGGGCCCCGGGTGGTCGAGGCGCCCGCGCCCGAGGCGTCTCGATCGTCGGACGCCGGTGACGCGGTCGAACCGGAGGCGACGCCGCCCGCGGCAGACGCTCCGCGGAAGGGCAAGCCCCACCTGCGCCTGGTGGACTGACGACGGGTCCACGGGCACTCTCGGGCGTACGTGTGCCTCCGATGATACGTACGTCCGAGGAGGGGCCGATGAAGGCATCCGAGCTGCGTGCCGACATCTACCGGGTGTTGGACCGGGTCCTCGAGACGGGGATCCCGGTCGAGATCGAGCGGAATGGGCGGGTTCTCCGCATCGTCGCCGAGCCGCTCGGTTCGAGGCTCGATCGGCTGGTTCCCCACCCGGACGCGGTGGTCGGTGACCTGGACGAGCTGGTCCACCTCGACTGGTCGTCGGAGTGGCGCCCGTGATCCACCTCGACACCCACGTGGTGGTGTGGTGCTACGCCGGTGATCGCGCCCGGCTGGAGCCGGTCCGCCACGTGCTCGACGGTGCGACGCTCGGGGCCTCGCCGATGGTCCGGTTGGAGCTGCAGTACCTGTACGAGATCGGCCGGCTGCGCGTCCCGGCTTCGACCGTGGTCGCGGAGCTCGCCGACACGCTCGGTCTCGTGTCCACCGACGCTTCGTTCGGAGCGGTCACAAGCGTGGCGGCGCGGATGGCGTGGACCCGGGATCCGTTCGACCGGCTGATCGTCGCGAACGCCGTCGTGGACGGCGTGCCGCTGCTGACGCGAGACGAGACGGTGCGGGCCCACTTCCCTGGCGCGAGGTGGGACTGACCGAAGTGGCGTCGACGCAGGCGACCGTCCCGTGGCGGGATCTCCCACAGATGAAGCCCACACGGACCTTTCGCCGACGACGGTCGGCCGGCCACCCGACTGTACCGGTCGGGCGACCGTCGGTGATCGGCTCGACGGACGATCAGGTCAGGTGGTTCGCGACCGAGTTCCACATGTTGACCGCGTTCGTCGCGAACAACGTGACGGCGCCCAGAATCGCGAGGAAGATCAGCGACGCGATCAAGGCGTACTCGATCGCGGTCGCGCCCCGCTCGTCAATCCAAAAACGACCAAGGTGGTGGGTCATGGGGATCCTGTTCGGTGTAGCAGTCTAACTCAGATGGGTGGCGATCGAGTTCCACATCGTGGTGACTCGGCTCGCCATCAGCGTGACCGCGCTGAAGATGATCAGGAAGATCAACGAGATGATCAACCCGTACTCGATCGCGGTTCCGCCGCGTTCGTCGGCGACGAACTCAGCCAGGGGGGAGTGGGACATGGGGGGGCCTCACGCGCTCTCCCCTGAACCGTAGCACGGCGAAAATTTTCGCGCACGCGGAGATTCGCTTACGGAAGGTCGTCTTCGGCCGGAGACGCCTGTGGTGGCGCGGTTACAGCCCGGTATGCGAGCCACCCGAGCCCGATCACGACCGCGATCGCCGCGATTCCGGTGGCCCGGTGGAGCAGGCCGGCGGCGACTTCGGCGATCGGGGTCCCGAACCAGTACCCGAGCGCGACCGTCACCGGGATCGCGATCATCAGCCCGATCCCGTCGAACAACGCGAACCCGCGCAGCGGGACCCCCATCGCGCCCGCCGCGACGAACACCGGCGCGCGGAACCCGACCATGAACCGGCCGATCAGCACCGCCGCGGTGCCGTGACGGCCGACCAGCCGCTGGGCCCGCGCGAGCTTCTTCGACCCGACGAGCCACTTCATCCGGCCGGACTCGAGCAGCCGGGCGACGAGGAACCGCCCGATCGCCCACGACGACAGGTCACGGATCCCGACCCCGAGCCACGCGACGAGCAGGGTGACCGGCCAGCTCCAGTCGCCGGCGGCGATCCGGTTGCCGGCGATCATCAGCGGCACGTCTTCGGGCAAGGGGACGAAGATCCCGGACCCGGCGCACACCACCCACAGCCCCGGGTACCCGGTGCTCTGGGTCAGCGCGCTCTGGATCAGCAGGTGCACCATTCGGGATCCCCCGCGCCCGGTTCCGCGACCGGGTTCACCGTCTAGTTACCCCGGCGCGAGCCGCCGCGGGATGACCGACGATGAACCGGGGTCGACCGCCGTCCGTCGTCAGGCCAGCTCGAGGTGCTCCGCCATGTCGCGCAGGAGCTGGCTCGCGGGGCCGGTCCGGTGGTTGGTGATGCACTTCTTGTACGCCTTCCACAGGTCGGCGAGGAACGCGTCGTCGGTCAGGCGGTGCTCGTCCGGCACGGTGTCGTCGCACGGGAGCGCCACCCCCGCGATGCACCGCCGCGAGTGGAGCGACCGCACCGCTGACATGAACAGGCGGCTCGCCTCGGGCTCCCCCCGCTTGCGCAGCTCGATGAAGGTCTGCCAGGCCACGCTCTCCGGGAGCACACCTTCTCCGGTGGGGATCGCGCGCAGGTTGCGCACGAGCTCACGGGAGCTGCTGCCGGCGTCGACCAACGTCATGGGGCCTCCAGGGGGGATGGTCCAGGCCGGCCAAAAAAAGCGCCGGACCTGGACCGCCGCGCATGTTACCACGGCCGCTGGTCCGAGCGGGCCCCGGTGGAACGTCCGATCCGTCCGTCCGGTCCAGCGCCTCCTCACCCGTCCACCAGCAGTCCTCCACGGCACGGGGTGCCCCCCCGCAGCGGAGCGCACATGAATCTTCGCTCGACCGCTCGGGGCTGGAATCGCGGAGCTGGTTCTCACGGTTTCTTGACCGCGATCGCGGCCTGGCTCCTGCTGTCCGGGGCGCCGGCCGCAGCGGGGGAGTTCCCGTACCCGGTCGCGCAGCAGACCCTCGACAACGGGCTCCGGCTGTACGTCGTGTCGATGCCGTCCACCGGTGTGGTCGCGTACGGCACTTGGATGTCGGTCGGGTCCCGCGACGAGGTCGACCTCGGGCGCACCGGGTTCGCCCACTTCTTCGAGCACCTGATGTTCCACGGCACGCCGACCGTGCCGGCGGCCGCCCGCGACCGGGAGATCCTCCGCCTCGGCGCGGACGACAACGCCTGGACCTGGCTCGACGAGACCGTGTACCACGCGATGCTGCCGTCGGCGTCGCTGCCGCGGTTCGTCGAGCTCGAGTCCGACCGGTTCGCGCACCTCGCGCTGACCCCGGAGGGCGTGAAGCGCGAGGCCGGCGCGGTGTACGGCGAGTACCGCAAGAACAGCGCCGATCCCGGCTCGGTCCTGTCGGTGGCGCTCGGGAAGGCCGCGTTCGGCGCCCACACGTACGGGCACGACACGATCGGCCTCGAAGCAGACATCGCGGCGATGCCCACCGGTCACGAGGCTGCGCTCGCGTTCTTCGATCGGTTCTACCGGCCGGATCACGCCGCGGTGCTGGTGGTCGGCGACGTCGATCCCGCGTCGACGTTCGCGCTGCTGACCGCGGCGTACGGCGGGTGGGCGCGGTCGTCGGCGCCGCCGCCTCCGGTGCCGGTCGAGCCGCCGCAGACCGCGATCCGACGGGTGAACGTCGACTGGCCGACGCCCGCCACCGCCCAGATCGCGTTCGGGTGGAAGATCCCGGCGTTCCACGCGACCGATCCGACGGCGGCTCGCCTGGCGCTGGCCGGAGACCTGCTGCTCGCGTCGACCGGCCCGCTCGAGCGGCGGCTGGTCCGCGAGGAGGGGCTCGCGTACGCGGTGTACGGCGGCCCGGACGAGACGGTCGACCCCGGGCTGTTCCGGATCACGGTCGAGGCGCGCTCCACCGCCGACCTGCCGCGGATCGAGGCGGTGATCCGCGAGGAGCTCGCCCGGCTCGGTCAGGCGGTGGACCCGGCGGTGCTCGACGCGACCCGCGCCCACCGGCGGTACGCGTTCCTGGCCTCGCTCGACGACCCGCTGACCGTGCTGCACGTCCTCGGCGATTCGCTCCGCCGCGATCCGGATCCGGCCGCGCTCGACGCGTACCGGGCGGCGATCGCCTCCGCGGCTGCCGACGAGGTGGCCGCGGCGATCCGCGACACGTTCGTCGACGCCCGGCTGACCGTCGCCACCCTCACCCCGCCGCCGGAGCAGACCCCGTGATCCTCGCCGTCCTCGCCGCCGGGTGCGCCCCGAAGATCGACCCGGGCCCGGTCGCCGCCGAGGTCGCCGCCGCCCCGGTCCGGCTGGTCGCGAGGCCCGTCGCCGCCGCCCCGGACGTGTACTTCGCCGCGATCGTCGCGGCTGGCTCGGCGTACGATCCCGTGGGGAGCGAGGGGATCGCCGCGCTGACCCTCCGGGCCACGGTCGACGCCGGGGCGGGTGACCGCTCGGCGGCCGAGGTCCGCGACGCGCTGTACCCGCTCGGCGCCGCGTTCGACGTGGTGGTCGACCGCGAGTGGGCCTCGATCCGGCTCCGGTGCCACCGGGACCACGTCGCCGCCTGCACCGCGCTGTTCGTCGACGCGCTGGTCCACCCCCGGTTCGACGACGCCGACGTGGCCAGGCTCCGCGACCGGTCGCTCGAGGCGGTGACCGACGGGATGCTCGCGGACGAGGAGACGCTCGGGCGCGAGGTCCTCGACGCCGCGCTGTACGAGGGCCACCCCTACGGGCACCCGCCCGACGGCCGGTCCGGGGTGCTGCCGCTGCTCGACGCCGCCGCCGCCCGCGCGTTCCACCACCGCCACTACGTCCGCGCGTCGATGGTGGTCGGGATCGCCGGCGGGTTCGACGACTCCGCGCAGGCCGCGCTCGCCGAGGCGCTCGACGCCGTCCCCGGGCTCCGCCCGCCCGAGCTGCCGCTGATGCAGCCGGCGCCGGTCCTCGGCCGGTCGTTGGTCGCGGTCGACACCGACACCCCCGTGACCGGGTACTGGTTCGGCCAGCCGATCGCGCTCGATCGCACCGATCCGGACTGGGCCGCGATCCAGGTCGCGATCACCGCCCTCGGCGCGCACCGCCAGTCGTTCGGCCGGCTGTTCGAGGCCCTCCGCGGCGATCGCGGCCTGAACTACGGCGACTACGCGTACGTCGAGCCGTACATCGAGCGCGGCTCGGCGATGCCCGACCAGGGCGTGCTCCGGCGCCAGAACCGGTTCGCGGTGTGGGTCCGCCCGACGTCGCTCGACAACGGGCCGTTCGCGCTGAAGCTCGCGGTCGACGAGGTCGAGCGGTGGGTCGCCGACGGGCTGACCGCGGACGAGTTCGACGACGTCCGGTCGTACCTCCGGTCCGGGCTGCCGGTGCTCGCCGCGGATCCCGGTCGACGGCTGGTGTACGCGCTCGACGCCGTCGCGACCGGGACCCCGGACCCGTTCGACACGCTGCCCGCGGCCCTCGACGCGTTGACCGTCGAGCAGGTCAACGCCGCGATCCGCGCCCACGTCGACCCGAAGAACCTGGCCGTGGTCGCGGTGTCCGGCGAGGCTGCAGCGCTCGTGACCGCGTTGACCGAACAAACCGCGACGCCGATCGTCTACGCTGACGGTGCGGCCGATCCGTCCCGGGCCGAGCGCGACGCGCGGGTCGCGGGCGCCACGCTCGGGATCGAGGCGGATCGGGTGACGGTGATCGACGCCGAGGGAGTGTTCCGATGACGGTTCGTCCGGTGTGGTTCGTCGCGGTGATCGGGCTCGGGACGGGGTGCGAGCAGGTCGGCCAGTTCCTCCCGAAGGTCCGGTTCGACGGGCTCGACGTCCGGACGATCGACTGGGAGGAGGCCGACGTGGACTTCGTGTTCGCGATCGACAACCCGAACCCGGTGTCGATCGGCCTCGCGTCGTTCAGCTACGACCTGAACCTCGAGGAGGTCGACTTCCTGTCCGGCGACAACCCGGACGGGTTCCAGCTGAAGGCCGAGGGGTCGGCGCCGCTGGTGCTGCCGCTCGATCTGCGGTACGCCGACATCTGGAACACGATCGAGGCGACCCGCGGCGAAGACGTGGTCGACTTCCTGCTGTCGGGCGGGATGGGGTTCGACACGCCCGCCGGCAACATCCAGCTCCCGTACAACGAAGACGGCGGGTTCCCCGCGCTCCGCACGCCGAAGTTCACGTTCCAGGCGGTCCGGGTGAACGCCCGGCGCGGGTTCGGGGTGGTCGACGTGGAGGTCGATCTCGGCGTCGACAACGAGCACGGCTCGTCGCTGTTCTTCGACGCGTTCGACTACGGGCTGTCGCTGAACGACAAGCGCGTCGCGAACGGGATCGTCGACACGTTCTCGGTCGACGGCGCGACCACCGGCACGGTCACGCTGCCGATCGCGCTGGATCTGCTGACCGCGGGCACCGAGCTGTTCGACGTGCTGATCAGCGGGGGCCGGGTGGACCTCGGGCTCGACGCGACGGTCGACGTGGACACGCCGTTCGGGATCGTCCCGCTGTCGATCGACGAGACCGGGAACCTGAAGGTGGAGCTGTAGGGCTCGCACCTGCCCGGGGTGAGGGTGGGGATCCGCACGTCCACCCGCGCCCGCAGAGCGCCGGGTGGCGTCCCGTCGTCCGCGGCCTCCGGCAGGCCCGGGTGGGGTATCGTGCCGCGCGGGAGGTCCGATGTCCGGGATGCGGTGGTGGCTCGCGGGCGCAGCGCTGGCCGGGTGCGGCGGTGATCCCGCGACCGAGGTGGATCTCGGCGACGGCCCGTCCGACGGGGACACCGACACCGACACCGACGCGGACAGCGACGCCGACGCGGACAGCGACGCCGACACCGACACCGACGCCGACGCCGATGCGGACAGCGACACCGACGCCGACACCGCCGGGTCGACCTCCGACACCGCGCCGGACGGGCGCGACTACTCGACCGACCGCGACCTGTTCTTCGGCGACAGCCGGTGCGGCGGGGCAGGCCTGGTCCTGTGCGACGGGTTCGAGGACGGCGCGATCGACTTCGGGCGGTGGGCGGCGCACCCGTGGGCGCCGCTCCCGACCATCGACGCGACGCAGGCGGCGCGCGGCTCGGCCTCGCTGCACTTCCACACCGACCAGAACGGGTTCGCCGCCCTGGTGCAGTCGTCGGTGTTCCCGATGCCGGGCGACGCGTACTGGGGCCGGCTGTTCGTCCGGTTCGACGCGCTGCCCACCGCGCCGTCGTGGGCCCACTGGACGATCGTCGGCGCGACCGGACCGGACGTCCCGGGCGAGATCCGGGTCGGCGGCCAGTTCGACCCGTACTTCGGCGCGAACCGGTGGGGGGTCGGGTCAGACGGCGGAGCGACCGGCGACTGGATGTTCCTCGACGAGGACGCAGGGCCCGCCGCGGCCGCCGACGACACCTGGTCGTGCATCGAGTGGTACCACGACGCCGGCGCCGACCTCACCACGTTCTGGTGGGACGCGGTCGAGCACCCGTCCCTCGCGACCACCGCGGCGGACCACGGCGGGAGCGGCGCGCCGTACACGCTTCCGGCGTTCGACGCGCTGTGGATCGGGTGGTGGCTGTACCAGGGGAGCCCCGACCCCGATCACTACGACGTGTGGATCGACGAGGTCGCGATCGACGGGGAGCGGATCGGCTGCGTGCTGTAGCGGCTCAGCCGGCGATCAGGCCGTCGAGGATCATCCCGGGGGCGTCGACGTGGCCGATCCGGTCGGTGTCCGAGCACACCTCGACCACCGCTCCGAGCACCGCGGTGAGGTCGCCGGTCAGCCGGAGGTTGCGGACCGCGCCGATCGGCCGGTTGCCCTCGACCACCACCCCGTGGACCCGCGTGTCGAGCGCCCCGGTGGCGAAGTCGACGTCCCGCTCGAGGTTCGGGAGATCGTCGACGATCAGCACCTGCTGGCCGAGGTCGGCGAGGGTCGCGTTCATCGAGCGGGTGCCCGACCGGAGCAGCAGGTTGGTCGGCCGGTTCCGGTCGCCGAACACGTGCCCGGTGGGGAGCAGGTCGTGGCGGTGGGCGAGCGACGGCCCGACGAACCGCCCGTCGACCCGGCCCTCCTTGAGCAGGGTCAGCGGGATCGGGCACACGCCGCGATCGTCGAACGAGGTGGACCGGAGTCCGCCCGGCAGCGTGCCGTCGTCCTGGAGGTGGAGGCGCGGATCGACCGCCGGGGCGCCGTCCGCCCGTCGGGTCAGGAACAACGTGGCCTCTGCGTCGAACCGCTCCGCCAGCGCCGCGAACAGCCGGGCGACCGGCAGCGGCGGGAGCATCACCCGGACCGGGCCGGCGAGGGGCACCGCGGGCTGGAGCAGGTCGACCGCCCGCCGGGCGAGGTTCGTGCCGTACGGCAGCGACGCGATCGACGCGAACGTCCGGGCGTCGACCGTGTCGGTCAGCGCGATCTCGTCGCCGTGGACCGACACCGACACCGTGCCGGACGTGTGGTAGGTCGAGTCGGTCTCCTCGAGCAGCACCCCGCGGCTGTTCGCGAACCGCCGGACCCGCAGCCGGTCGCGGTACCCGAACCCCGACGCCGCGAGCCGCCGATCGACCTGGCGGACCGCGCGCTCGGCGGTGGTGACGACCTCGACCCGATCGTCGAGGGTGACCTGGTCGTACCGCCGATCGAGCACCCCGAGGCCGCCGAGGGTCCCGGCCTGGCGCGCGACCGGCCCGCCGTGCGGATCCTCCGGGGCGGACCCCGCGCGGGTCGAGGCGGCGTCGAGCAGCGCGTCGGCGTCGTCCGGGAGCCCGGCAGCGCCCCCGTACCGGCCGCCCTCGAGCCACAGCCGCACCTCGAGGTGCTCGCGCGGAGCGACCTCGACCGGCGTGACCCGCCCGCGGTGGATCCCGAGCTCGTTGCCGGTCTCGCGGGACCACAGCAGCTCGACCCCGCGCACCCCTTGCTTCCGCGCGCGTTCGATCCGTTCGCGGAGCGCCCTGCCGTCCATCGCCGACCCTCTCCCGTACCCGATCGGACTGTGCCCGATGCGGGCCGTCCGCGCCAGCGATACATCGGCGCGATGTGGATCCCGCTGGTCCTCGCCTGTGTCGCCGCCCCGACTCCCCCGGAGGGCCCTGCGCCCGCGTCACCCGCGGAGGGCGCGCCGATCACCGCTGCGCCGGCCCCCTCGGCGCGCCCGCCGGACACCCCCGACGTGACCACCTCGTCGAGCCCGGCTGCCCCCGGGGGCACCGACGGCCGGGTGTACGCGATCGGCGATCTCCACGGCGACTTCGACAACGCGATCGCCGCGCTGGCGATCACCGGGCTGGTCGACGCCACCGGCCGGTGGACCGGCGGCACCGCGACCCTGGTCCAGACGGGCGACGTGGTGGATCGCGGCGACGAGGGCAAGCGGCTGTACGCCTGGCTCCGCGCCCTGTCCGCCGAGGCGACGGCCGCGGGGGGACGGGTGGTGCCGCTGCTCGGGAACCACGAGGTGATGAACCTCCGCGGCGACTGGCGGTACGTGTCGCCGGGCGATCTCGCGGCGTACGGCGGGGAGGAGGCGCGGAAGGCCGCGTTCTCGGCGACCGGCGAGGACGGCAAGTGGCTGCGGACCCTCGACGCGGTGGCGACGGTGGGCGACACGGTGTTCGTCCACGGCGGGGTCACCCCGGAGTGGGCGTCCCCGGACGTGAACGGACGGATCCGGGCCGCGATCGACGCGAAGGAGCCCGATCCGGCGATCGGCGACACGGGACCGCTGTGGTGGCGGGGGTACGTCACCGATCCGGAGGCGACGGCCTGCCCGACCCTCGGGACGGCGCTGGCGGCGCTCGGCGCGAAGCGGATGGTGGTCGGCCACACGACCCGGCGCGACGGCCGGGTCGAGGCGCGGTGCGGCGGCGCGCTGGTGGTGATCGACATCGGGATCAGCGACGGGTACGGCGCGCACCTCGGCGTGGTGGAGCTCCGCCCTGTGCCCGGAGCGATGGGCGGACCGGCAGCGACGACGGACCTGTGGGTCGACTACCCGACCGGACCGGAGGATCTCCCGGACCCGTAGCCGGTCAGCGGAGGACGAGCGGGAACGGTCCGAGGTCGACCGACAGCGAGCCGTCGTCGAACGCGCCGATGATCTGGGGGTTCATCGGCTTCTCACCGACCAGATCCTGCGCCTCGCCGACCAGCCAGAACTGGACCGCCGTGCCCCAGCACCCCTCGACCACCGGCAGGGCGCGGGCGGTCATCGAGAACGACCCGGACCCGTCGGTCGTGGCCTCGCCGTGGACCGTGCCCGGCGACCAGTTGCGCTCCTCGAGCTGGACGTTGGCGTCGGGGATCCCGGCCCCGTCGTCGTTCACCACCCGGCCGGAGATCGTCACGTCGATCTCGGTCACGTCGCCGCACGCGCCCTGCGGGTCCGTCGTCTCGCCGGAGTCCCCGGTCTCTCCGTCGCCGCTGCACCCGATCGCCATCGCCCACAACCACATGCGACCCGCTCCGTGGCGTCACGCTACCCGACGGGCGGCTGACCCGCGCGTCCGGACGACGTACCATTACCGACCGGAAACGCACCGGAAACATCCGCCGGTGACGATGGATCCAGGAGGCGACATGAAGACGTGGCTCGCGGTGACGGTCGGGGCGCTCGGGGCGGTCGCGATGGTCGGGTGCTTGCCGGCGACGGGGGACGACACCCTCGCGTCCACCGTGGCGTCGGACACCGAGGAGCTCGCGCGTACGGCGGAGTCGCTCGCGGCGGCGGCGGAGCTCGGCGGCGCGGAGCTGTCGATGTCCGGGGAGGTCCGCGGGGTGGGCGACTGCGTGTGGGCCTGGTCGGTGAACGGCCCGATCGCCGGAGCGGCATACGCGGCGGACGTGTCGGCGCCGTGCGGCGGTAGCGTCGGGGGCGAGCGCGTGTCGATCGACTACCAGGTCACCGCCGGGTCGATCGACGGCACGGTCGCGGCGGACGGCGACGGGTGGACGTTCGACCTCACCGGGGTCCGCGAGGCGACGGTCGCGGTGACCACCGCCCGGCGCGGCGAGCAGACCGCGGACGGCCGGTTCGAGCTGACCGCGTTCACCGGCGCGGTGTCCGACGAGACCCTCGGCGCGTTCGACCTCGCGACCACCTACACCGGGTGGGCCGACGGGGTGTGGGACCTCGTGTTGTCCGCCGACGACGAGGGCGCGCTCGACGGCACGCTGACCGGCCCGAACGGCGGGACCTGCGCGGTCGGCGGGACCCGCGACGAGGCCGTGGTCACCTGCGAGTGACCGCGCCGACCGGGACCGCCGGGCACCCCGCGACCGGATAGTCGCCGATCGTGGCCTCGACCGGCCGGATCGGGTGGTGCGGGTCGTCGAGCCAGGCGGCGAGGGCGTCGGCGTAGGTGCCCGTGACGCCGGCGTCGGTGGTGGCGGTCGCGAACAGCCCGACGTCGGTGTGGATCCCCTCGTGGTCCCCGCACGCCGGGAAGAACCCCGACGGCGGCACCAGGGTCGCGCCGCCGTACCGGACGGTGGCCGCCCGGCGGGTGGTCCACCCGAGCGCGTCGATCTGATCGAGGGTCCAGGCGACGACGTCTTCGGCGTCCCCTCGGCAGGCGGCGTGGTCGGTCCACGGGGCGAGCCAGCAGTCGTCCTCGTCGTTCAGGTGGTTCGCGTCGAGCAAGTCCTGGCGGACGAAGAACGGCGTCTCGACCCAGTTCATCAGCACGTGGAGGACCTCGGCGCAGCCGTCGGGGTCGGCCGAGGCGAGGCAGGTCGCGTCGCCGTCCGCCCGCCACACGTCGAACAGCGAGGCCTCGGTCCGGGCCCGCCACGCGCCGAGGTCGTCGCCGGTGTCCGGGTCGAACGCCGGGTACCCGCCCGGGTAGATCGCGCCGGCGGTGACGAGCTCGGCCGACGGCTCGAACCCGCCGTCCATCACCAGCCGGACCTCGGCTCCCGCCGCGTGGCTGCGCACCCGGTCCGCGAACGCGTCGGCCAGCATCGTCGCGCCCCGGCTGCCGCCGGAGTGGCCCGCGAGCACCACCCGGTGGGCATCGGTCAGCGGCGGCAGATCGAGGACCGCCTCGGTCGCGAGCGTGTCCAGCACGGCGTCGACGATGTCGTTGCCGCGGAACGCGAGCTGCGCGACGGTGCCGGCGGGGATCACCCGGCCGTCGACGGTGTGGTCCACCTCGGTCACGTCGACGAACCTCGGGTTCCGGCCGAGGAATCGGTCGTAGCTGCACTTGTGGACGAACACCACGTTCCAGTCCGCGAACGGGTTGTCGGGGGAGTCCGGGTCGAACGCGCCGCGGGCGCCGATCGACGGCGGGGCCCACCGGCTCGACATCTCTCCGTACGCCACATCCCACACCTCGAGCGCCCCGTCGAGCGACGCCGTCGACCCGCCGCCCTGGAGGAACACCAACCAGTCGTCCGGGTGCGCGGACCCGACCGGCGCGCCGCGCGCGTAGAACACCGGGTCGGATCCATCGAGGCACGCGCCGTCCGCGAGCCCGGCCCGGACCGCAACCCGGGTGAGACCGACGCCGGCGGGCATCGAGCCGTTGTAGGCGTACGAACCACCCTCTTCGGGCAGGAGGGCAGGGGACGCCACGTCGAACAGCCCCTGGATCAGCGGAACCAAGAAACACCCGGGCATCACGACCTCCGGGCGCCCCTCCTTCACGTCGCGTGCCGACCTCCGCCGTCGGGACAACCCTCGGTTTCGAGGGGACGACCGACGTCCGTCGACCGACGTCCGTCGGTTTGCGGATCTCGTGCCGTCCGCCCGCGGTTGGATAGACTGCGGACCCGATCGATCGAGATCGCCCCTCTGAGGACCCGTTCATGGCGCTCACCACGGCCAGTTCCGCCTCCAAGACCCAGATTCGTTCGTCGCTGCCGCGGTGGCAGGGCAACATCGGCGAAGACCTCCGCCCGCTGTTCGCGGCGTTCGTCGACGAGACGCTGAACCGACTGCGCGGTCCGTTCCTCGCGCACCACCCGCCGAAGCAGGTGCTGACCTACCTCGAGGAGGCGTTCCGGTTCGCCCTCGACCGGCAGGACGGCGAGCTCCACGCCGAGCTGCGCCGCCGCTCCGGCCGCGGGGTGTCGGTGCTGATCAACATGGCGGACCAGCCGTTCATCGTCGACACCGTCCGGCTGTTCCTGCGGTCGCACGGGGCGGACAACTGGGGCGGGTTCAGCTTCGTGTTCCGGGCTCGCCGGACCGCGGACGGGCGCCTCGCCGCGGTCGGCGAGGAGGACGGCAGCCACGAGTCGCTGGTGCTGCTCGAGGCGGACGTGGGGGATCTCGGCGATCTCGCCGCCGCAACCGCTGCGCTGCGCCAGAACCTCGAGCTCGCGCGGGCGATGGTCCGCGACTTCAAGGCGATGACCCGCACCGCCGAGCGGTTCGGGGAGCGGTGCGAGCTGCTGGCCGACCGCCGGCCGGACCAGTCCGAGAAGATGCGCGAGACGGCCGCGTTCCTGAAGTGGCTCGGGGCCGAGAACTTCGTGTTCATGGGCGTCGACGGCGGCGAAGCCCCCCTCGGGATCCAGACCGTGCCGGGCCCGACCCACCACACCGCCGACGGGACCTGGCCGACGCCGCACTTCCCGGGCACCGTGTTCGTCCGCAAGAGCACGACCGAGTCCCCGGTGCACCGCGCCGGGCGGATCGACGAGATCCTGGTGCGGGTCAGCGACGGCACGGACACGCACCAGCTGTTCCTCCGCGGGATGTTCACCTACCGGGCGGTCACCCAGCCGTCCCGCCACGTCCCGATCCTGCGCGGCGTCCTGGCCGACATCCTGAACGACCAGACCACGACCGGCCCCGGCTCGTTCCGGTACAAGGGGATCGCCAACGTCTTCGACTCGCTGCCCACCGAGTTCCTGTTCACCGCCCCGCGGCAGGCGATCAGCGACATGGTCGAGCGGGTGTTCGAGGCCGAGCAGCAGCAGGAGGTCGGCGTCACGTTCACCCTGAACGGCCACGACAGCGGGTTCTGCCTCGTCGCGATGCCGAAGACCCAGTTCGGCGACGATCTGCGGCGCGAGCTCGAGCAGGAGATCGTCCGCACCACCCGCGCCACCTACTGCGACCACGGGGTGTTCGTCGGTCGGTACGACACCGTGCTGCTCCACTACTTCCTCACCGGGATCCGCGACGTGGGCCCGGAGGTCATCTCCTCGCTGACCGAGCGCGTCCGCGAGCTCGCGTCTCCGTGGCTCGGGCGCCTGTGGAACGACCTGTCCGAGCGCCTCGGCGAGGAGGAGGCCGATCGGCTCGTTGACCGGTACGGCAAGGCGTTCCCGGACAGCTGGACCCGGTCGACCACCACCACCCGCGCGATCGCCGACATCCAGCTCCTCGAGCGCCTGCTCGCCGACGGGCGGGTCCAGGCGGACGTGTTCGAGGTCGGCGACGACCTGATCCTCCGGGTGTACCAGCAGAACGACGTGTACCTGTCGGATTTGATGCCGGTGCTGTCGAACTTCGGGATCAAGGTCATCGACAGCTACGCGACCGAGGTCACCGTGGCCGCGGGCGCGCTCCACGTGGACACGTTCCGGCTCGAGGGGGCAGAAGGGTGCGATCGGGCCACGCTGCTCGAGCGCGCGCCGCTGCTGGTCGAGGCGATCGCCCAGGTGTTCTCGGGCTCCCTGTCCGACGACCGGATCAACGCGCTGGTGCTGGTCGGCGGGCTGTCGTGGTCCGAGGTCGACATGCTGCGCGGCTACATGCGGTACAGCCGCCAGATCGGGATGAAGCTGTCGGTCGTCCGGATGACCGAGATCATGCTCGCCCACCCGATCATGTTCGGGAGCCTGGTGCGGCTGTTCCGGGCCCGGTTCGACCCGGACCTCGCCGGGGACCGCGCCCAGCAGATGGCCGCCGCCGGTCAGGTCGTCACCGACGAGCTCCGGTACATCCAGGCCCACGACGAGGACCTCCTGGTCTCCACCGTCCGGAACCTGATCGAGAGCACGGTCCGCACGAACTTCTACCGCGCGGACGGCCGCGGGTTCCTGTCGTTCAAGTTCGACGCGTCGAAGGTCAAGCTGATGTCGGGCAACCGCCCGATGTTCGAGATCTGGGTCCACAGCCGGGACGTCGAGGGGATCCACCTCCGGTTCGGCAAGGTCGCGCGCGGCGGGATCCGGTGGTCCGACCGAGACGACTTCCGGACCGAGGTCCTCGGCCTCGTGACCACCCAGCGGGTCAAGAACGTCGTGATCGTCCCGACCGGCAGCAAGGGCGGGTTCCTGCTGAAGAACGCGAGCCGGGATCCGGGCGAGCGCCGCCGCCAGGCCGACGAGCTGTACAAGACGTTCATCCGCGGCCTGCTCGACCTGACCGACAACAGCGTCGGCGGCAAGATCGTCCCGCCGGGTCGGGTCGTGCGCCACGACGAGGACGATCCGTACCTCGTCGTCGCCGCCGACAAGGGCACCGCCCACCTGTCCGACACGGCGAACGCGCTGTCGATCGAGTACGGGTTCTGGCTCGGCGACGCGTTCGCGTCCGGCGGATCGAACGGGTACGACCACAAGAAGGTCGGGATCACCGCCCGCGGGGCCTGGGTGCTGGCGAAGCGCCACTTCGCCGAGATGGGGATCGACCCGTACAGCCAGGACGTCACCGTGGTCGGGATCGGTGACCTCGGCGGCGACGTGTTCGGCAACGGGCTGATCGAGTCGAAGCACCTCAAGCTGCGGGCGGCGTTCAACCACATCCACATCTTCCTCGACCCGGACCCGGATTCGGCGCGGTCGTACGAGGAGCGGCTGCGGCTGTTCAAGGCCGGGATGACCCCGGCCGGCGGCGGGTGGGAGAAGTACGACACCTCGCTGATCTCGAAGGGCGGCGGGGTGTTCGACCGGCGGGCGAAGAGCGTGCCGCTGTCGCCCGAGTGTCGGGTGATGCTCGGGATCGACCGCGAAGAGGCGCAGCCGGAGGAGGTGATCCACGCGATCCTCCTGATGCAGGCGGATCTGCTGTGGAACGGCGGGATCGGCACCTACATCAAGGCCTCGACCGAGACCCACGCCGACGCCGACGATCGCAGCAACGACGCGATCCGGATCGACGCCACCGAGCTGAAGGTCAAGGTGATCGGCGAGGGCGGGAACCTCGGGCTGACCCAGAAGGCGCGGATCGAGGCCGGGCTGCTCGGGATCCGCCTGAACAACGACGCGGTCGACAACTCGGCCGGCGTTGATCTGTCGGATCACGAGGTCAACCTCAAGATCCTGCTGAACCGGGTGGTCGAGCGGGGCGAGATGACCGTCGACCAGCGCAACACGCTGCTGTCGCAGATGACGGACGAGGTCGCCGGGCTGGTGCTCGAGGACAACGACGCCCACGGTCGGCAGCTGTCGCGCGACCAGATCCGGTCGCGGGAGAACATCTTCCCGTTCGGCCGGGCGATCGCGTTCATCGAGCGCGAGTTCGGCCGGGACCGGTCGACCCTCGATCTTCCGTCGGACAAGGAGCTCGATCGGCGCGCGGCGAACGGCCTCGGGCTGACCCGCCCGGAGCTCGCGGTGCTGTCGTCGTGGGTCAAGATGTACGTCAAGCGCGAGCTGCTGAAGGGCGACCCGAAGCAGATCCCCGGGTACGACGTGCTCCTGCGGACCTACTTCCCGAAGGTGATCCAGGAGCGGTTCCCCGGTGACATCCAGGGCCACATGCTCGCCAACGAGATCGCCGTCACCGTCGCGATCACCCGGGTGATGGCCGACGCCGGCGCTTCGTTCTTCCCGATCGTGATCGAGTCCACCGGCTGCTCGGTGATGGAGATCATGATCGCGTACCGGAAGGCGGCGCGGATCGCCCGTCACCACGAGGTGCGCGGGTCGCTCGAGGACCTCCGGTCCACCGTCGCGCTCGACGCGCTGTACCGGGCGTGGGTCGAGGTCGACAAGGGCACCCGCGAGGTCGCGGTGTACTGGCTGTCGTCCAGCGGGACGATCCCGGCGGACGAGGTGATCGACGAGATGCGGCACACGGTCGAGCAGGTGTACGACCTGCAGGCCAGCGAGGTCACCGCCCGGAACCGCGCGAAGCTCGAGTCGCTCCGCGCTCAGGGCCTCCCGGAGGAGATCGCGCGGCTGATCGTGAAGACCCAGTACCTGAACCTCGGGTTGACGGTGTTCGCCGAGTCGAAGCGCACCGGCACCGCGTTCGACGTGATCGCGGTCCGGCACCTGGCGATCGGCCGGGCGAGCAAGCTCCAGCAGGTGCTCGACGACCTCGCGAGCCGTCCGGCGACCGGGCGGTGGGACCCGCTGGCGATGCGGATCCTGTACACGCGGTTCCAGGGCCTGCTGCGCCAGACGGTCGCGAAGTGCCCGATCGACGTGGCGAACGCGTCGGTCGACGCCCTCGAGCCGCAGCTCGCGACCAACCGGCTCGCCGACGTGCGGACCCAGGTCGACGAGATGCTCGGGCGCGAGAACCACCCGTCGGTGGCGGCGCTGCTGGTGCTGGAAGAGCGGGTGGCGTCGGCGATCGCGCGGCTGTGACCACGCCGTGACCACCACCCGGTACTGGTTCGTGCGGCACGGCGAGTCCCTCGCGAACGCCGAGGGGTGGCTCGCAGGCCACCGCGACGTGCCGCTCACCGCGCTCGGGGTCGACCAGGCGAAGGCCGCGAAGGCCGCGCTGGTCGATGTCCGGCCGGACCGGGTGGTGTCGAGCGATCTGCGCCGCGCGGTCGACACGGCCCGGTTGGCGTGGGATCACCGGCTGCCACCGTCGCGGACCGCGGTCGAGGTCCGGGAGCGGGACCTCGGCGCGTGGGAGGGGCGGACGATCGGCGAGCTCGCCATCGACGGCGGGATGGCCACGCTGCTGTCGTGGGACCACGGGCCGCCGGGCGGGGAGAGCCACCTGCTGCTCGGTCGGCGGGCGCTCGGGTTCCTGGCCGCGCGCGACGACGGCGCGTCGACGCTGCTGTTCGGCCACGGCGGGTGGATCCGGACGGTGGTCGGGCTGGTGGACTGCGTGCCGTTGGCCGAGATCGGGCGGTTCAAGGTCGCGAACACCGAGGTGCTGATCCGCGACGTCGAGCGGGGCACCTGGGCCCGGTGGTTGGAGCGCCTGAGCTGAGGCCGCGCAGGTGACGCGCCGTCAGCTCCGCGGGGCGCCGAGCCGATCCAGGACCTGCGCGAGCTGCGCGAACCCGGTCCGCAGCAGGAACGTGGTGGCGCGCCCGTAGCTGTTCGCGCCGACCCGCACGTACCCGGGCTCGCCGGTCTCGAGGTCGTCGGGGGACACCCGCGGGACCGTCAGGCAGTCGGTGACGCCCGCCAACGCGAGGGCCAGCCGCGCGGTGCCCTCGGTGGTCGGCGCCACCTCGAGCGCCAGCTCCGACACAGGCCCGAGGTCCGGCCGGTACCCGACCAGCCCGACGATCGCGTCCACCTCGGTGACCACCCGGCCACCGGACAACCGGACCTCGCGCGGGGCGATCGCCTCGACCGTCGCGCGGCGCTCGACCCGCAGCCACGGGGGCGGGCGGGCCGCGAGCCCGTTGGCGTCACCGACGACCCGGGCCCGCTCCGGGAGCGGATCGTTCGCCACGTCCACGCACGGGCGGGTGTTGCCCGACCGGGTGGCCCAGACCACCGACGCGCCGGCGTCACCGAGCCACCGGACCGCGTGGGCGGCGGAGTGCCCGTGCCCGACCAGCACCACCCGCCGGTCGGCCAGGCGCGGGAGGGCGTCGCGGAGCCCGCCGAGGTCCCGGATCACCGGCGCAGCGGGCTCACCCGGCGCCGGCAGCCCGCCGGACCCGAGCCACTGCGGGGTGCCGTACACGCCGGTGGCGTCGAGGACCGCGTCCGCCTCGAGCCACGACCCGCGACCGTCGGCCTCGACCACCAGCCGGAACGGCCGCTCGGCCCGGATCGGGTGGTTCGGGTAGTCGCCCCGGCGCATCCCGGCGCGCCCGATCGCGACCACCCGGTGGCCGACCCGGACCCGCTCCCCGAGGTGGGCGGCGACCGGGCGGAGCACCTGCGCGACGTGCTCGGTGCCGGTCAGCAGGGCGTCCGCGGCCGGGCAGGACCCGCCCAGGACCTCGGCGATCTCCGGGGTCAGGTTCATCGACACCGGGGAGAACAACCGGACGCCGCCCCACCGGAGCAGCGCGCCGCCGACCTGGTCGCGCTCGAGCACGGTGACGTCGTGTCCGCGGCGGACCGCGCCGAGGGCCGCGGCGAGCCCGATCGGCCCGGCGCCGACCACCACCACCCGGCGGTTCACTTGCGGGCGATCGTGTTCAGGGTCTGGGCCCAGTGCGCGATGGTCCCGCCGCCGCGGATCGCGGCCGCCACCTGGAGCGCCTCGGCCAGCTCCTCCGGGGTGATCGTGTCGTCGGAGCAAGCCGACGCATACGAGTCGATGCAGTACGGCTCCTGGATCGCGTTCGCGACGGCGTAGGCGATCAGCTTCTTGGTCTTGCCGTCGAGCGCGCCGGGCTCCATCACCGCGCGGTACCAGTTCAGGAACAGGTCGAACCGGACGGGGTCGGTCTTGCCGATCTCGCCGAACCGGGCCAGGTCTTCGGACAGGTAGTAGCTGGGCACGTGCACCTCGGTGGAGCAGGTGGGGGTAACCTCGGGCGGGGTCTGACGGGATACCCGGCGTGGTCCCGGATCCCCGGCTCCGGCGGGTCGCACCGGCCCGGGCGGCCGCTGCGGGCCAGGTCCCGGCACGGGAGGCCGTGCGGGGTGGTATCGTCCGGGTCCCCGGAGGTCGGATGTTGCTCGCGATCGCGCTCGGATGCCAAGAACCGAAGGACACGACCGACGTCGGTCCGGACCCGACCCCGACCGACACCCCGTCGCCGTCGACCACGCCGACCCCGACCGGGCCGACGACCACGACCACGACGACCACGACGACCACGACGACCACGACGACGACCACCACCGCGCCGGATCCGTGCGCGGTCGACCCCACCCTGACGATCTCGGCGGTGGCGTCGCAGCCGTGGCACGAGAACGAGGCGGCGTTCACGGTCGACCTCAGCGCCGCGGCGTCGGTCGCGGTCGCGTGCACCCTGCGGGACGATCCGGCCGAGGTCCACCTGATCGAGGGGACCGAGGCGGCCGACCACCACGAGCTCCGGATGTCGGGGCTGCTGGCCGACGCGACCTACGACTGCGTCGCCGGTGCCGTGTGCCCCCAGACCGCGGATCCCGTCGGGTTCGAGCTCGTGACCGGTCCGCCGGTCGACTACCTGCCCGCGGTCGACGTGTTCGACTACGGCGGCGCCGGCTCCGAGTACGTGCTCGCCAACCACAGCCGCGGCTGCAACGTCCCGACCCAGAAGCTGCTCGTGTTCGACCGCGCCGGGCGGATCCGCTGGTGGTACACCACCGAGGAGGCCGGTCCGTCGGTCGAGTTCCGGTACCACGGCGGCGACCAGTTCGAGTGGGGCGGCGGGTGGGCCCCGAACAACGACGGCCGGCCGCGCCAGGTCGACCTGTACGACGGCCAGATCTACGACAGCGCCGCCGCCCTCCCCGATTGGCAGGGCAGCCTGTTCCATCACGACGGCAAGCAGCTCCCGGACGGCCGGATCCTGACCCTCGAGGAGGTCGAGATCGACGACGGCGGCGGCGGGTTCCGCGGGTTCCGGGTCCGGCGGTTGGATCCGGCGACGAACACGGTGGACTTCGACTACCACAGCCAGCGGGCGTTCGACGAGGATCAGCTCCCGGTCCCGTTCACGTTCGACGGCGACGCCTGGCACGCCAACTGGGTCGACATCGTCGACGAGAAGCTGTATGTCAGCCTGTGCAACATCCAGGAGGTCGCGGCGATCGACGTCGCCACCGGTGACTGGCTGTGGACGTTCGGCGCGGACGGCGAGTTCGACCTGTTCGATCCGTTCGGCGACGCGCTCCCGCGGACGCAGTTCACCCAGTGCCAGCACGGCCTCGAGTACACCCCGGACGACCACCTGCTGGTGTACGACAACGGGCGTCAGCGCGGGTTCACCCGGGTCGCCGAGTACGCGCTCGACGTCCCCGCCCGCGCCGCGACGCTGCTGTGGAGCTGGACCGAGGACGACTGGTACGAGGAGATCCTCGGCGACGCGGACTGGCTGCCGAGCGGCCACGCGCTGGTCCTCGCCGGGCACGAGGAGTGCTACTCGTCGAACCGCGGCGACCACACCACGATCTACGAGGTGGACCCCGTCGCCGGCGACAAGGTGTGGGAGCTCCAGTACCGCGACATCGAGCGGATGGCGTACCGCGCCGACTGGGCCGACCCGTGCGCCCTGTTCGCCAACGCCGCGTACTGTCCGGCGATCGGCGACCGCCTGGCGGCGCTGGCGGAGGTGCTGACGCCGTAGCGGATGTGACGAACGTGTGGCATCGTCGGGCGTCCGTGTAACGAGGAGGTCCGATGTGGCTGCTGGTCGCGTGCACCCGGACGCTGGTCCCACAGGCCAGCGGTCCCGACGACGGGTCCGACCCGACGACCGACGGCTCCACCTCCGGCACCGACGGCGCGTCGTCGACCGGCGACACCGGCCCCACGCTGCCGACGACCGACCCGGACTGCCTCGCGCCGCGGGTCGAGGGCCCGGTGCCGTTCGGGACGATCGAGCGGATCCAGACCGAGGAGGACTTCGACTTCGATCGCGACGGGCACCTCGTCGCGCAGCACGGCAACGATCTCCTCGGGTACCTCCGCGACGGCGGGACCGCAGTCGTCGCGCCGGGGATCGGGCCCGACGCGGCCGGGATCCGCGCGCTCACCACCGGCGACTTCGTGGTCGCCCAGCCGGACACCGGCGTCGTGAAGCTGGTCGACGGCCTGACCGGCGGCTCGGTCAACGCGTTCACCGATCTGCGGTCTCCGAACGGGGTCGAGGCGGGCGTCGACGGGTTCGTGTACCTGTCGGAGTTCACGCTGTCCGGCAAGCTCCGGATGGTCGAGCCGTACACCGGAGCCGAGCGGTTGCTGCTCGGTGACTCGCCGATCAACGCCATCGCGCTGTCTCCGGACGAGCAGGTGCTGTACGTGTCTTCGTACGGATACGGAGGCGGCGGCGCGTTCAACGGGATCGCGGCCCTGGATCGCGAGCCCGACGGGAGCTGGAACGTGTTCCCGCGCGAGGTCCTGGCGGCCGAGGCGCTGATCCAGGGCCTGGTGACCGACAAGTGCGGGAACCTGTACTCGGTCGAGTCGCAGACCGGCATCGTCCGCCGGTACAACCTCGCGGACCAGACGGTCGACGTGCTCGCGAACCTCGGCGACGCCGGCGGCTACGGGTACGGGTTCTTCTCGAGCGCCCGGTTCGGGCCGGGGATCGGCGGGTGGAACCGCACCGAGCTGTACGTCACCGACCGGGCGCGGATCTACGTGATGGACGTGGGGATCGAGGGGCGCCACGTCCTCGCTGCGGACTGATCGCTACCGAGGCTGGGCGACCCACGCCGCGATCGTCGCCCGCTCCTCGTCGGTCATCTTCGTCAGGTTGCCGAGCGGCATCGCGCGGGTCGACACGACCTGGACCCCGATCGCCTCGCGGAGGGCCTCGATCGTCTCCGGGCGGTCGAGGACCACGCCCTTCGGCGGCGACGCGAGGCCGGCGAGGATCGGGCGCGCGGTGTGGCACGGCAGGCACCGCTGCGCCACGATCATCTGGACCGTCACCAGCGGCACCGCCGGCGCCCCGTCCACCGGCGCAGGCCGCGCGGGCCGGGCGTACAGGGCGGCCGCGACGAGGGACCCCGCCGCGATCGGCCACAGCCACGGCATCGGGCGACCGCGCTCGGCGGTGTTCAGGGCGTGCCGCACGGCGACCCCGGCGCCCGCGATCCCGAGCAGCACCAACCACCCGTGCGGATGGCCCCACGTGCTCGGCGTGTGGCCGCTGATCATCACGAACAGCACCGGGAGGGTGAAGTAGTTGTTGTGGAGGGACCGCTGCGCCCCGGCCGCGCCGCGCTCGACCGGCGGCGGCGCCCCCGCGACCATCGCGTCGACCATCGCCCGCTGGCCGGGGATGATCACGAACAGCACGTTGGCGGCCATCCAGGTCCCGAGCATCGCCCCGACGTGGAGGTACGCGGCGCGCGGGGCGAGCACCTGGAACAGCCCCACGTCCGCCGTCACCACCAGCGCGATCACCGCGGCGGCCAGGACCCGCGGGTGGCGTGCCAACGCGCGGCACGCGAGATCGTACGCGACGTACCCGCCCGCGAGGGCTGCGGCGGCGACCCCGACCGCGGCGCCGGGGCCGATCGGCGAGTCCGGGGTCACCATCGTGGCGGCCGCGTTCGACCAGTACACCAGCAGCAGCAGGAAGAACCCGGACAGCCAGGTGAGGTAGGCCTCCCACTTGAACCAGTGGAGCTCGGCGGGGAGGGTCTCCGGGGCGCCCCCGTACTTCTGCACGCGGTAGAACGCGCCCCCGTGGACCGCCCACAGGTCGCCGGCGACCCGCGGCGACACGTCCGCGGTGAGGGGCGGGCGGACCGCGTTGTTCAGCCACACGAAGTAGAACGACGCGCCGATCCACGCGATCCCGAGGGTCAGGTGGAACCAGCGGCCCAGCAACCCGAGCCACTCCGCGAGGTATCCGTCGATCATGGCCCGGCTCCGGACGACCGACCCCGTATCGCGTCGCGGGTCGAACGTCGTGGACCCCGCGCCCTACGGCTCCGACACCAGGATCCGCGCCACGCACATCTCGTCCGTCGTCTCCTCGCCCCACCACACGTCCTGGTCGGTCCGGTTGTCGTACAGACACGACAGGCGGAGCTGATCGGTCGGCCGGAGCGAGAACGGCTCCTGGAGCCAGTACTCGAGCTGCCAATCGTAGTCCCACCGCGGGATGTCGAGCAGGGTCAGCGTCTCGTCGCCGCGGATCACCTCGAGCTTCGCCGAGACTCCGGTGGTGTGCATGTGGAGCAGCACCCAGTGCACGAGCACGCCGTCTTCGTCGTGGAACTCCGGGAGCGCGTCCGTCTCGCCGGACACGGTGGTGGTCAGCGTGTGGCGCTGGCGCTCGCCCGCAGGCACCGCCACGCTGTTGTGCCGCGACCACGCCGAGGTGCCGATCTTCACGTCGGCGGCCTTGCGATCCACCTCGTCGGCCAGGGTGAACTCGACCCGCGACCAGTCCGGCGCGCCGTCGGACCCGGGGGTGAAGTAGTGGGCCTTCAGGATCACGGTGGCGTCGGCGGGCAGGTGCATCCCCACGCCGTCCGGGAACGACTCGGCCCCGCGGCCCGGGAGCCAGCCGCCGAGCTGGACGTAGTCTCCGGGGAACGACGAGCCGCCGGTCTCCTCCGGCTTGCACGCGAACCCGGGGCCGGGGTCCCCCGCGTCGGCGAGCTGAGGTGTGTTCTCGGCGTCGGTCGGGGTGACGGCCACCAGCATCATGTGATGCGCGCCGGACCCCGCGCCGGGTCGGATCCGCAGCCCGGTGACCCACGCGTCGCCGATCGCGCTCCGGTCGAGCACGAAGCACCGGTTGTCGTCCGGGACCACCGTCGGGACGTAGCCGTCGTCCATCCGCAGGGTGACGTCCACGTCGTCGAGGGCCTGCGGCTCGGGCCCGGACAGCAGCGCGTCCGGGTCGCCGTCCCCGAGCGGCCCGTCGGCGTCGGCCCACGCGGTGACCGTCGCGATCTCGTCGTCCGTCAGCGAGGGATCGTCCAAGAACGCCACGTCGCCCGGACCGGCGCGCCACGGTGGCATCGTGCGCGACGCGACGACCGACCCGATCACCGGCGCGAACGCCTGGAACTCGCGCCAGGTCCGCAGCGGGATCGTCAGCCCGGTCCCGTCGTGGCACCCGGCGCACCGCGCGACGATCGGGGCCACCTCGACCCAGGTGGGCGGGGCGTGGCGAGGCCCGTGGGGCGCATCGGCGGCGCACCCGATCGCGAACAGCACCGGCATCCAGCGGCTCACCCGGTGGATATACCGCGGCGACGCCCGGGCCGGGGCCTCACGGCGCGAACACCTCCTGGACCCACCCGCAGGTGCCGCCGTTCAGGCAAGGATGACAGGTCGACGGGTCGTCGGCGGTGCACCCGATCGCGCCGGCGCCGTCGGAGGGCGGCGTCAGCGTCGGCGCCCCGCTCGACACCACCTCGACGAACGCCCACAGCACCCCCTGCTCGTCGCGGCTGTGGAAATACGACTGGACCGCGTCGCCGTAGTGGAGCCAGTGCTTGGTCGTGCTGTTCTGGGCCCAGTACAGGTACGCCCCGTGCGGGTACACGAAGAAGAAGTCGACCTCCGCGCCGTTGTCGAGGCAGTACACGCTCGGGTCGGGCGGGGTGCGGGTCGTGCACGGGTGCGCGCCGGCGGGCCAGGTCACCGTCGCCGCGTGGGCAGACGGGGTGAGCGCGCCGCCGGAGGTCGCGCCGCACGCGGTGGACGCGCAGTCGTCGCGGCCCTCGTCGCACCGGTTGACCTCGCCGCAGGTCGGGTTCGAGCCCGCGCAGGTCGTCGGGGCGCCGCACGCCTCGTGGACCTCGTAGTCGGCGCCCGCCGGTCCGAGCGCGCACGGGTGGGTCGGATCGTCCCCGGCGTACGCGATCGACGTCGGGTCGGCGTAGATCCACCCCTGGACGTGGCTCGCTCCGCTGTACGCGTAGCCCCAGTAGTACCCGGCGATCCCCGGTCGGAGCGGCGGAGTCGAGTCCTGGCACGCCGCCTCGTCCGGATCGCCGCACCCGTCGCCGGGCCAGCACGCGGCGGACGGGTCGTAGTACGGGCCGGTCGACGACAGCGCCACGAACGCCCCGGCCGGGATCCGCTGGAGGACGACGCCCGCGGTCGTCGGCCCGGGGGTGTAGGTCGGGTCGGTGGTCGCGCCGGAGAAGTCGCCCGAGATCTGGATCGTCTCGCGCAGGACCCGGAACGGGTAGTAGCCGACGTTGATCCCGCGGGCGGTCCACGCCTGGTCGAGATCGTCGCACCGGCCACCACCGTCGGTCGACGCTTGCTCGAACGGGACGCAGTCCGCGGCGGTGCACGTGTTGGGGGTGACCGTCCCGCACGCGCTCCACGGGGCGCACCCGCCGCAGTCGAGCGTCGCGCCGCACCCGTCGTCGAGGACGCCGCAGTCGGCCCCCGCCGCGTCGCAGGTCGTCGGGACGCACCCGGTGCCCGTTCCGTCGCCGGGGGTGTCGCCGGTGTGGGTCGTGGGGGCAGCGGTGTCGCCGATCGCGGCGTCGGTCGGGCCGGTCCGGTCGGTGGCGCCGGCGTCGGTCGACGGGTCCGCGGTCGGCGGGCAGCCGAGGAGCAGGGTCCATCCCAGGGCGAGCGACCACGCGACCGACATCGGACCCTCCGTCGCCGCACGATAGCCCGCGGACGGGTCGGGCCGGGCGTTACAGGTGCCGACGGCCGATGCCCGGCCGATGGACGGAGCGCATGAGCACCGACGACCTGTGGACCGAGCTCGTGGGCGAGCTGCGCGCGGTGACGCGGCTGAACGAGATCCGGGCCGTGTTGACCTGGGACCAGCAGGTCACCCTGCCGGCAGGAGGGCACGGGGCCCGGGCCGAGCAGCTCGCGCTGTTGTACGCGCTCCACCACGCCCGGTTCGCGGCCCCCCGGGTCGGCGAGCTGCTCCACACGCTGTCCGACCGGGACGACCTCGACGACGCCCAGCGGGCGGGCGTCCGGAACATGTTGCGGGCGTGGCGGCGCGAGGCGGCGGTCCCGGCCGAGCTGGTCGAGCGGCTCGGGCGGCTGCAGGGCACCGGGCACGAGGCCTGGATGGCCGCCCGGGCGGGCAACGAGTTCGGCCTGTTCGCCCCGGTGCTCGGCGAGCTGATCGAGGTGTCACGGGCCCGCGCCGCGGCGATCGACGGGTCGAAGCCGGCGTACGACGTGTTGGTCGACGAGTTCGAGCCCGGGACCTCCGTGGCGACGCTGGTCCCGCTGTTCGCCCGCCTGCGCGACGGCCTTGTGCGGCTGATCGACGCGATCCGGGGCGTCGCGCCGATGCCCACCGCCACCGGCGACTACCCGCCCGACGCGCAGCTCGCCCTGATGCGGACCCTCGCCGCCACCGTCGGCTACGACCTCGACGCGGGGCGGGTCGACCTCGCGACCCACCCGTTCACGATCAACCTCGGGCCGGGCGACGTCCGGGTCACCACCCGCCTGGATCCGAGGGACCTGCTGATGGGGATCGGCGGGACGATGCACGAGGTCGGCCACGCAGTGTACGAGCAGGGGCTCCCGTCGCACCTCGTCGGCACCGGGCTCGAGGGACCGGCGTCGATGGGGCTCCACGAGTCGCAGAGCCGGTTCTGGGAGAACACGATCGGCCGGTCGCTGCCGTTCTTCCGGTGGCTCGAGGGGCCGCTGCGCGAGCGGTTCGGCGCCGGCGCCCCCACGGCCGACGCGCTGTTCCGGTCGGCGAACCGGGTCGTGCCGGGTCCGAACCGGGTGTCGGCCGACGAGGTGACCTACAACCTGCACGTCGCCGTCCGGTTCGAGCTCGAGCGGGGCCTGATCGGCGGCACCCTCGCGGTCCGCGACCTGCGCGACGCGTGGAACGAGGCGTACCGGCGAGACCTCGGGGTCGATCCGGGCGACGACCTGACCGGCGTGCTGCAGGACATCCACTGGTCGTCGGGGGCGTTCGGGTACTTCCCGACCTACACCCTCGGCAACCTGTACGCGGCCTCGATCGGGCGGACGATCGAGCGCGAGCTGCCCGCGCTGTGGGACCAGGTGGGCCGCGGGGAGCTGGCGCCGATCCTCGCCTGGCTCCGTGACCGGGTGCACCGCCACGGGCACCGGTGGGACGCGCCGGAGCTGGTCCGGCGGGTGGTTGGGGAC
>JBEBJW010000002.1:0-29100 GCA_040079715.1 Myxococcota bacterium
CGTCGAGCGCGTCTGCGTGATCGAGGTAGTTCTGGACCAGCGGGACCGCGAACGGGTTCGGGAACCCGTCCATCGAGATCGTGCCGTCGTCGTCCCGGCGCTGGTCCGACGGCCAGGGCGTCCCGAAGAACCCGTCGGCGTCTGGATCGTAGACCGCTGCCGGATCCGAGACCGGGGAGGGGGTGCAGGCGAACGGGAGCCAGGCGAGCATGCGGCCTACATCATGCCACGCGGCGCGGTGCGGTGCGCGGCCGGATCGGATAGCCGAGCAGCGGGGGCGCGATGCAGCGCGGATCGTTGCTGTACGAGGGCAAGTCGAAGCAGGTGTTCGCGACGGACGATCCGGATCGGGTCATCTTGCGGTTCACCGACCACGCCACCGCGTTCAACGCGAAGAAGAAGGCGGACGTGGCGGACAAGGGCCGGATCAACCGCGCGATCTCCAGCCACCTGTTCCGGGTGGTCGAGGCTGCGGGCGTCGCGCACCACGTGATCGCGCCGCTGTCCGACACCGAGCTGCTGTGCCACCGGGTCGAGATCGTCCCGGTCGAGGTCGTGGTCCGGAACCGCGCCGCCGGCGGGTTCACCAAGCGGTACGGCGTCGCCGAGGGCACCGTGTTCGCCGAGCCGCTGGTCGAGCTGTTCTACAAGTCCGACGCGCTCGACGACCCGCTCGTGGTGGACGACGCGGCGGTGCTGCTCGGGTGGGCCAAGCGGTGGGAGCTCGCGTTCCTCCGGGAGACGGCGCTCCAGGTGAACCGGGTGCTGGTCGCGTTCTGGGCTGATCACGGGATCGACCTCGTGGACGCGAAGTACGAGTTCGGTCGCTCGAACGGCCGGTTGCTGCTGGCGGACGAGCTCACCCCGGACGGCGCCCGGCTGTGGGAGGTCGGGACCGGCCGCCGGCTCGACAAGGACGTGTTCCGGCGCGACCTCGGCGACCTCGGGGACACCTATCGGGCGCTGCTCGCGAAGCTGACCGGCTGATCGTGGACGGGTTCGTCGACCCGACCGGCCTGTGCGCGGTGGCTGGTCACCCGGACGCCGGGACCCTCGCGGCGGCCGGGCTCGCGGCGCTCCGTCACCGGGGCGATCGCGGCGCGGTCGCGGTCGCCGATGGGGCCACGGTCCGGTTCGCCGGTGACCCGAACCGCACCCGGCTCGACGCGATGCCGGGCGGGGTCGCGATCGCGGCCGCGTCGGGCGGCGACGACGGCCCGCGGATGGTGTTCGTCCGTCCCCGGGGCGGAGCGCTCGCCGCCGCGGTCGCCGGCCGGTTCACCAACGGGGCGCGCCTCCGGCGAGAGCTGCTCGACGCCGGCGCGGTGTTCGCCGGCCCGACCGACGCCGAGCTGCTGGTGCACCTGATCGCCGCCTCGCACCACAAGACGTTCGTGAACCGGCTGGTCGAGGCGCTGTGGCGGGTAGAGGGCGCGTACACGCTGCTGGTCGCGGTGAGCGATCGGGTGGTGGCGGTCCGCGATCCCGGCGGCTTCCGGCCGCTGGTCCTCGGACGGCTGGGCGACGCCACGATCGTCGCGTCGGAGGACGGTGCTGTCCGGGTGATCGGCGGTGAGGTCCGCCGCGAGGTGCGCGCGGGCGAGCTCGTCGTGCTCGACGCCCGCGGGGCGGCCCAGTCGGTGAACCCGTTCCCGGCCCGCCCGCCGTCGGCCTGCGTGCAGGAGCTGATCGCGGTCGCCCGGGACGACGCCGCCCCGTTCGGTCGGTCGGTCGCCGGGATCCGTCGGCTGCTCGGGGAGCGCCTCGGGACCTCGCTGCCCCGCCCGGACGCAGACGTGGTGTGCGCCGTCCCCGGAGCGGAGCTGGCGGCGCTGGGCTACGCGCGGGCGACGGGCGTTCCGTACGAGGCCGCGATCGCCGCCGAGCCCCCGACCGGGCCGGTGCCCGAGCCGGCCGCCTCGATCCGCGACTTCGGGGCGCGCCTCGCGTGGCGGATCGTCCCGTCGCTGGTCCACGGGCGGTCGGTCGCGCTGGTCGCGTCGGGGCTCGGGACGGGCCGGAGCCTGCGGAAGCTGGTCCGGCTGCTGCGGGAGGCGGGCGCGCGGGCGGTGCACCTGCGGATCGCCGCTCCGCCGGTCCGCGCGTCGTGCCCGTACGGTCTGGTCGGGCCGCTGACGGAGGAGCTGGTGATGTCGCGGGTCGGGGTCCACGCCGCCGAGGTGATCGGCGTCACCTCGGTCGAGCTGCTCGCGCTCGACGCCCTCCACGACGTGGCCGGCACCGGCGACGCCGAGGTCCACGGGCTGTGCGACGCGTGCCTGTCCGGACGCCGTCCGGTCGAGCCCGAGCGGGCCGACGACCAGCTCCCGCTGTTCTGATGGACGCGCGGACCCGGCTCGAGGCCCGGCTCCGACCGATGTCGCCGGGCGTGGTCGACGCTCTCGATGGGCCCGGGCTGCGGGACAATCGACCCTGTGGAGGTGTACGCTCGGGAGCTGGCGAACGAGCTGGTCCCGGGGCGGCCCACCGCTGCCGCGTGGCTCGACGGGGGTGAGCGGTGGAGCGGAGCGGCGTGGTGGCGATCCTGCGCGACCGGGTCGACGTGCCGTGGATCGACGCGGCGTGGATCGGGGGCTCGGACGCGTTCGGGCGCGCCGACGCCCGGTCGGACGTGGATCTGTCGGTGCTGGTCGATCCGGACCGCGGCGACGACGCGTTCGCGCTGGTCGAGGCGGCGCTGGCCGAGGTCGGCGGGATCGACGCGGTGTACCGGGTGCCCGAGCCGACCTGGCACGGTCACCGCCAGGCGTTCTACCAGCTCCGGGGCCTGCCCGAGTCGGCGATGGTCGATCTGTGCGTGATGCGGGCCGACCGACTGGCGCCGTTCCTCGATCCGGTCCGTCATGGCCGGCCGATCGTGTGGTTCGACCGGGTCGGGGCGGTCGTGCCGACCCCGGACGAGACGCTCGGCGCCACGTTCCGCACCCGCCTCGCCACCCTCCGCGATCGGACGCGCCTGCTGGCGCACCTCCCGGCGAAGGCCGCGGCCCGCGGGCGGATCGCCGAGGCGGCCGACCTGTACCAGCGCCTGCTGTTGGCCCCCCTGGTCGAGGTCCTGCGCGCGCGCCACGACCCGCACCGCCAGGACTTCGGGTTCCGGTACCTGCCGGAGGACCTTCCCCCGGACCTGGTGGCGCGGATCGACGCGCTGTCCGTGCCGGGAGGCCCGGACGCGCTGGTCATCGCGATCGACGAGGTGCGCGCCTGGCTCGAGGCCGAGCTCGACGCGAGCCCGGTCGGCCAGTAGCCCCTCGCGGTGCTGCCCCGAAGGTCCGAACGACCGGAAGGGTGGGGCGGAGGCCTGTATGACTCAGTAGATGTGGCACCACGCGGTGTCGAACGAAGACTCGACCGCCGCGAGCGCGGTCGCCTGCGCATCCTCGGGGGTGACCTCGACCAGCAGATCGCCGTCCAGCTGGTTCGCGGCGCCGAGCAACGCGGCGCACCGCTGGGTGTCGTCGATCGCGAGGGTCGCGCACTGGAACGAGATCGCGCCAGCCAGCTGATCGCGGGTCACCGGGATCGACACCGCCTGGGTCTGGTACTCCACGTCGTACGTGCCGCAGCCGGTGTGGGTCAGCACGCCCTGGCCCGCGAGATCGAAGTTCACCGGGATGTCGATGTCCGGGTCGTCGATGTCGTCCGGCACGTCTTCGAGCGCGTCGATGTCGAGCGTCAGGCTCGAGAAGTGCATCGGCATGTCCTGCGACTCGACCCCCGACGACGGACACCGGCAATCGAGCCAGTTGAGCGACGTCTTCAGCACGTCCGCCCCCGGCGGCTCGTCCGGCGCAACGTCTTCCGCGGCGCGGCCGCCGTGGACGACCTGGAACACGTCCGGCTCGACGCCGATCGTCATCACGCCCCACATCGACCACTCCTGCGGCGTGGTCGTGAAGTCGACCGAAGCGCCGCCCGAGTAGCTCGTGCCGTACGGGACGCGATCCAACTCGATCCCGATCTGGGTCGCGTTGTCCGGGCCGGGGTTGTTCGCGTCGGTGTTGTACACCTGCCAGTACAGCGGCTCGGGCGCGGCGCCCTGGGTGTCGAGCGCGAACACGCCGCCGATCGTCCGATCGGTGATCGTGAAGTCCTGGAACTCGAACAGCAGCGGCCCCGACGGGTGATCGTTGACGAACACCCCGCCGGACACCGCGTAGTCGACGCACCCGGTGTAGTCGATCGGGAACGAGAACATCGGATAGTCCGGCCGGGTCCAGCAATCGAGCACGCCGGGCATCCGGCCCCCGGACCGCCGGAACCCGCCGCCACCGTCGGTGTTCAGCCGGTCCTGGACCTTCTGATCGGCGACGACCAGCCCGACCGACGCCAGCAGCATCGACGAGACCTGGTGGGCGGCGATCGCCTCCGGCACGACCTCGGCCGCGTACTCGGTGGCCACCACCGACGGCACGAACGTGAACGAGACCGGGCCGGTGGTGTCGTCGTCGTCCCCCACCGAGCCGTCCGTGTCCTTGTTGCCGTTGCAGGCCCAGAGGCCCGCGACGATCATGCTCAACCGCAGCCCACCGCGCATGCGCGATCCTCCGCCGCGCGACTCTAACCGAACCGGCCGGAGGTTGTCGCGCACCGCTTCCGTCCGGTGGGGATGCCCGGAGCGCGGTCCCGCCGTCACCGCAGCGCTCGGACCCGTTGCCGGTGCTCCGCGGACCGCATACGACCCGCCCGGGTGATCGGAGGAGCGCATGTACTTCCAGGACGTGATCCTGACCCTTCAGCGGTACTGGGGCGACCAGGGCTGTATCGTCCTCCAGCCGCACGACCTGATGATGGGCGCCGGCACGTTCCACCCCGCCACGGTCCTGCGCACGCTCGGTCCGGGCCCGTGGAACACGGCGTTTGCCCAGCCGTCCCGCCGCCCTGGCGACGCGCGGTACGGCGACAACCCGATCCGGCTCGGCCACTACTACCAGTTCCAGGTGATCCTCAAGCCGTCGCCGATCGACGTGCTCGACAAGTACCTCGGATCCCTCGCGGCGATCGGGATCGACCTCGGCGCCCACGACGTGCGGTTCGTCGAGGACGACTGGAAGAGCCCGACCCTCGGCGCGTGGGGCATCGGGTGGGAGGTCTGGCTCGACGGGATGGAGGTCACCCAGTTCACCTACTTCCAGCAGGTCGGCGGGCTGCCGACGATGCCCGTCCCGGCGGAGATCACCTACGGTCTCGAGCGGCTCACCGCCCAGCTCCAGGGCAAGAAGAGCGTGTACGACATGGAGTGGGTGAAGGGAATCACCTACGGTCACGTTTTTCACCGCAACGAGGTCGAACAATCGAAGTACAACTTCGAGCACTCGGACCCGGAGGCGCTGTTCGAAGAGTTCAACAGGAACTTCGCCGAGTGCCAGCGACTCGCCGACCTCGGCCTCGCCCTGCCGGCCTATGACCGGTGCATCATGACCAGCCACGCGTTCAACCTGCTCGACGCCCGCGGAGCGATCTCCGTTGCCGAGCGGGCGAACTACATCGACCGGATCCGCGGCCTCGCCTGCGCGTGCGCGACGGTGTGGGACCGGGAGGTCGCGAGCCACGAGACGCCCGCGGTGCCGCCGCCCGCGCCGGTCGTCGTGCCCGCCTCCGGGACCCCCGACGGGCGGCGCGAGCTGTTCGTCGAGGTGGTGTGCGAGGAGCTCCCCGCCACGTTCGTCCGCCCGATGCTCGACGCCCTCCGGGCCGGCGTGGTCTCGCTGCTCGACGGGATCGACCACGGCGAGGTCCGGCTGTACGCCACCCCCCGCCGGCTCGCGGTGTCGGTCGCGGGCGTCGCCGACGGGCGGCCGACCGTGTCGCGGACGATCACCGGGCCCCCGGCCGACAAGGCGGTGGTCGACGGCGTCCCCACCGCGGTCGGGATCGGGTTCGCCCGCGGGAAGGGCGTGGACCCGTCGGCGCTGAAGATCGTGGACGGGCCGAAGGGCCGCGTGGTCGCGGTCGCGGTGTCCGAGGGAGGCGAGCGGACGGTCGATCGGCTCGCCGCCGGGCTCGACGCGGTGATCCGCGGGATCCCGTCGCCGAAGTCGATGGAGTGGGGCTGCGGAGGGACGCGGTGGGCCCGCCCGATCCATCGGGTGAACGCGCTGTACGACGGGGTCCGGATCGCGGGCGTCGCCGCGGGCGTCGCGCTCGGTGACGAGACGATCGGCCACCGGCTGAAGCCCGACCCGTTCACGTTCCGCGGGGCCCACGACTGGGTCGCCGGGCTACGCGCGCGGTGGGTCGAGCCGGACCTCGACCTGCGGAAGGCGAAGATCCGGGAGCTGCTGACGCTCGCCGCGAGCGATCTCGGGTGCGACCCGATCGACGACGAGCCGCTGCTCGAGGAGGTCACCCACCTGGTCGAGGCGCCCACCCTGGTGATCGGCCGGTTCGACCCGGAGCTGCTCGGGCTGCCGCCCCGGCTCCTGGTCCAGACGATGAAGCAGAACCAGCGGTACTTCCCGGTGTTCCGGCAAGGCAAACTGTCGAGCGAGTTCGTGATCGTCTCGAACAACCCGGGTGGCGACCCCACCACCGTCGCGGAAGGCAACGCGGCGGTGATCCTCGCCCGGTTCGACGACGCGCGGTTCTTCCTCGCAGAAGACCGGAAGAAGCGGCTCGAGGAGCACGGCCGCAAGCTGCGCGACATGCGGTGGATCCGCGGACTCGGCACGGTCGCCGACCGTCAGGCCCGGGTCGCGGAGCTGGCGGTGACGCTCGCCGAACGGTTCGGCGCGGATCGCGCGGTGGTCGCGCGGGCGGGCGAGCTCGCGAAGTGCGATCTCGTGACCCAGATGGTCGGCGAGTTCCCGGACCTCCAGGGCCACGTCGGGATGCTGTACGCGCGCGGCCAGGGGGAGCCCGACGCGGTCGCGGTCGCGATCGAGGAGGCGTGGCAGCCCCGGTTCGCCGACGACGCGGTGGCGGCGAGCCCGGCCGGCGCAGCGCTCGCGATCGCCGATCGGCTCGACACCCTGGTCGGGTGCTTCGGGATCGGCCTCGTCCCGAAGGGCAGCGGGGACCCGCAGGGGCTGCGGCGGGCAGCGCTCGGCCTGCTGCGGACGGTGATCGACCGCGGGCTCCGGGTCGACCTGCGGGAGCTGTGCCGGGCTGCGATCGGGGTGTTCGACGCCGAGGTGGCGCGCGCTCCGGCCGGGTTCGAGGCGTGGACCGGTGCGCGGGCGGCGAAGTCGACCGACGCGCTGGTGACCGAGCTGGTCGAGTTCGCGATCGCGCGGTTCAAGGCGTACGTGGGCACCACCGCCGACGTGGTCGACGCGGTGGTCGCCGCGTCCGACCCGGATCCGCTGGTGCTCGCGCGGAAGGTCGAGGCGCTCGGCGGGCTGACCGGGCACTCCGAGTTCGCCGAGATCATGGTGGTGTTCAAGCGGGTGCTGAACATCACCCGCGGGCACGCGTTCCCGTCGCCGGTCGCGTCGGCGTTGGGGACGCCGGCCGAGCGGGCCCTGCTCGACGCCACCGCCGCGGTCGAGGGCGAGATCGCGTCGGCGGTCGGAGCGCTCGACTTCCGGCGGGCGCTCGACCGGATGCTGGTCCTGCGCCGGCCGGTGGCGGATCTGTTCGACGCCGTGATGGTCGACGCGCCCGACCCGGCGGAGAAGGCGGCGCGGATCGGTCTGCTGCTCCGGGTCGCGCGGACGTTCCTGGCGGTCGCCGACTTCTCTCGAATCAGCACGCGATAATCCGACCCGAACGGGAGCTTCGATGCGGTGGATCTGGACGTTCGACGAAGGTGACGGGACGGACAAGGCCCTGCTCGGCGGCAAGGGCGCCGGACTGTGCGAGATGACGCGGCTCGGGTTGCCGGTCCCGCCGGGGTTCACGATCACGACCGCCGCGTGCATCCAGTTCCTCACCTCCGGCGAGAAGTGGCCGGACGGGCTGGACGCCGAGCTGACCACCGCGATCGCGGCGCTCGAGGCGAAGACCGGGCGGCAGTTCGGCGACGATCGAGACCCGCTGCTGGTCTCCGTCCGTTCGGGGTCGGCGGTGTCGATGCCGGGGATGATGGACACCGTGTTGAATCTCGGGCTGAACCGGCAGACCACCGAGGCGATGGCGAAGGCCACCGGGAACCCTCGGTTCGCCTGGGACAGCTACCGTCGGTTCGTCCAGATGTTCGGCGACGTCGTCCTCGGGATCCACTACACCCGGTTCAGCCGCGCCGAGGAGGCCAAGCTCGGCGGGCGGTCGATCGACACCGTGTCCGCCGACGAGATGCGCGACCTGTGCGCCGACCTCGAGGCGGTGGTGTCGGAGCACGGCTCGACGTTCCCCCAGCAACCGCGCGAGCAGCTCCGGTACGCGATCGACGCGGTGTTCCGGAGCTACAACAGCCACCGGGCGCGGTACTACCGCAAGACCCACGGGATCCCCGACGACGCGGGGACCGCGGTGAACATCCAGCAGATGGTGTTCGGCAACATGGGCGAGGACTCCGGCACCGGGGTCGCGTTCACCCGCAACCCGAAGAACGGCATCCGGGGCCTGTTCGGCGAGTGGTTGCCGAACGCGCAGGGTGAGGACGTGGTCGCCGGGATCCGCACCCCGCTGCCGCTGAACGCGTCGAGCGAGCGGGCCGGATCGACCCTCGAGGCCGCGATGCCGGAGGCGTACCACCGGCTGGTCGAGATCCAGCAGCGGCTCGAGACCCACTTCGGTGACATGCAGGACATCGAGTTCACCGTCGAGCGCGGCAAGCTGTTCATGCTCCAGACCCGGCGCGGCAAGCGCACCGCCCAGGCCGCGGTCCAGATCGTGGTCGACATGGTCGGGGAGGGGATGATCGACGAGAAGACCGCCCTGTCGCGGGTCGAGCCGACCCAGCTCGAGTACGTGCTCCGCCCGGTGATCTCCCCCGACGCGAAGCGGCAGGTGGTGGCGAAGGGCCTCGACGCGAGCCCGGGTGCCGCGTGCGGGCGGGTGGTGTTCGACCCGCAGGAAGCGCAGGAGTTCTTCGACCGCGACGAGCCGACGGTGCTGGTGCGGCTCGAGACGAGCCCGGAGGACATCCAGGGGATGACGGTCGCCGCCGGCGTGCTGACCGCCCGCGGGGGCCAGACGAGCCACGCCGCGGTGGTCGCCCGCGGGATGGGCAAGCCGTGCGTGGTCGGGTGCACCGACATCCAGGTCGACTACGCCCGCGAGCTGTTCTACGCCGGCGACTCCGTGGTCCGGAAGGGCGATTGGATCACGATCGACGGCGGCACCGGCGAGGTGATGCTCGGCAAGGTCGAGATGATCGCGCCGTCGACCGACTCGGGCGCGATGGCGACGCTGCTGAAGTGGGCCGACGGGATCTCCCGGTTGAAGGTCCGCGCCAACGCCGACACGGGCTCGGACGCCGCGCGGGCCCGCCAGCTCGGCGCGGTCGGCATCGGGTTGTGCCGGACCGAGCACATGTTCTTCCAGCCGGACGCGCTGCGGGCGATCCGCCGGATGATCCTCGCCGATGACCCCCGGTCGCGCCAGCGCGCGCTGAACGACATCCTGCCGATCCAACGGACGATGTTCACCGAGATCTTCCGCGAGATGCAGGGTCTCCCGGTCACGATCCGGCTGCTCGATCCGCCGCTGCACGAGTTCCTGCCCGAGCGCGAGGCCGACATCACCGACGTCGCGGCCGACCTCGGCGTCCGCCCCGAGGCCCTGCGCGCCCGGCTGCTCCAGCTCCACGAGTCGAACCCGATGATGGGCCACCGCGGGGTGCGGGTCGGCATCACCAGCCCGGAGGTCTACCGGACCCAGGTCCGCGCGATCTTCGAGGCGGCGTGCGATCTCGAGCGGCAGGGGATCAAGGTCCTGCCCGAGGTGATGATCCCGCTGGTCGGGATGGAGACCGAGCTCGAGAAGATGCGGGCGCTGGTGATCGAGACCGCCGAGGCCGTGATCGGCGAGTACGGCTCGGGTCCGGACTACAAGATCGGCACGATGATCGAGCTGCCCCGCGCGGCGCTCACCGCCGACAAGATCGCGAAGCACGCTGACTTCTTCTCGTTCGGGACCAACGATCTGACCCAGATGACCTGGGGGTTCTCCCGGGACGACATGGGCAAGTTCTTCGGTGACTACCAGCGGGAGGGGATCCTGCGCGAGTCACCCCTCGCGGTGTTCGACGTGGAGGGCGTGGGGCAGCTGGTCGAGATCGCGACCACCAAGGGCCGGGCGTTCAACCCGCGGTTGAAGGTCGGGGTTTGCGGGGAGCACGGCGGGGACCCTGTCGGCGTCGGGTTCTTCCACAAGGTGGGCCTGGACTACGTGTCCTGCTCGCCGTACCGCGTCCCGGTCGCCCGGCTGGCCGCCGCGCACGCCGCCCTCGGGTTGCTGTGACCGCGGGGTGAAACTCGGGCCTCGCTCCGGGAATACACCGGCGAGGTGAGGATGCACCGGATTGGGTGGTCCGCGGCCGCCGCGCTGGGCCTGGTGGCCTTCGCGGGCGGGTGCAAGATCGAGAACACGTTCCTGCCCCCGCACATGACGGACGTGTTCTTCCAGGTCCCGACCGAGAAGGTCGACATCCTGTTCGTGGTGGACGACTCCCGGTCGATGCAGCAGGAACAGGAGGCGCTGGCGGACGGGTTCGCCGGGTTCCTCGACGAGCTCGACGCGTCGTCGACGAACTACCGGATCGGCCTCGTGTCGACCAGCCAGGACGCGTCGAACCCGCACCCCGGCGAGCTCGTCGGGGATCCGCCGGTCCTGACCCCCGACGACGACACGGTGGCGCTGTTCCAGGAGCGCGTGCTGCTCGGGATCGGCGGCTCCGACTTCGAGCGGGGGCTCCAGGCCGCCGCCGACGCGGTGTGGCGGAACGACGGGTTCGTCCGGAACAGCGCGAACCTGGTGGTGGTGTTCGTGACCGACGAGGACGACTGCACCGACGAGGGGCGACTCGCGGGCCAGCCGCCGGTCGAGTGCTACGCCCAGCGCGAGCAGCTGGTCCCGGTCCGCACCCTCGTCGACCGGATCCGGTCGGTGAAGACCCAGGGCGAGGTGGTCCGGTTCGGCGCGATCCTCGGGCCGCTCGACGGGAGCTGCGCCGAGGCCTACCCGGGCACCCGGTACGCGGCGGCGGTGTACGAGGCCGGCGGGGCGATCGGGCGGATCTGCGACCCGGACTGGACCCCGGTGCTGCGGGACCTCGGGGTGGTCGCGGTGGGGATCCTCGACCAGTTCGAGCTGTCCCACGCCGCGGACGAGTCGACGATCGAGGTCACCGTCGACGACGTGGGCGTCCCGAACGATCCCGAGCACGGGTGGACCTACGACTGGCGGACCCACCTGCTGACGTTCCACGGCGAGTCGGTGCCGCGGCGCGACGCCGAGATCCGTGTCGACTACGACGTCGCGGGCTGACCACGCCGTCGCGGGCCCGACCCAGCCCTACAGCAGCCCCTCGAGCGCGAGGAGCAGCCCGACGCCGAACCCGGTGCCCCGGCTCCCGCCGCTGACCGCGGGGGCGGCGAGGTCGACGTGGAGCCACGGGCGCTCGTACCCGACCGCCTGGAGGTGGTTCGCGATGAACTGGGCGGCGCAGCTCGGCTGGGCGTTGCTGCGGTCCTTGACCGAGTTCCGCATGTCCGCCACCGGCGACCGGAACTCGGCCCGGAGCAGCTCCGGCAGGTACGGCAGCGGGTGGACGAGGTCGCCCGAGTGCTTGCCGGCCGCGATCGCCGCCGCCTCGAGCGCGTCGTCGTTGCAGATCACCGCGGCGTGCCGCTTGCCGGTGGCGACCGATTGCGCTCCGGTCAACGTCGCGAGGTCGATCAGCACGTCCGGAGAGCGGTTGCGGGCGACCCACGCGATCCCGTCGGACAACACCAGGCGCCCCTCGGCGTCGGTGTTGTTCACCTCGACCGTGCGGCCCGAGTACATCGTGATCACGTCGTCCGGGCGGAGGGCGCCGGGGCCGACCGCGTTCTCGGCGATGCACAGGGCGGCGATCAGCCGGTGCTCGAACCCCAGGCGGACTGCGGCCCGGAACGCCGCCAGCACCGCCGCGGATCCGGCCATGTCCGTCTTCATGCCCGGCATCGACGTCTTGGCCTTGATCGACAGCCCGCCGGTGTCGTATACGATGCCCTTGCCGACCCACCCGACGGTCCGCTTGGCCCCGGGCGGGTTGTAGTCGAGCACCACCAGCGCGGGCGCCTCGTTCGCGGCCTTGCCGACGGCGTACAGCCCACCGAGCCCGTGCTCGCGGAGGTTGTCGCCGCGGATCACCGTGCAGCCGACGCCGAGCTCGGTCGCGACCGCCTGCGCCCGGCGGACCATCTCGTCGCACCCGAGCACGTCCGGCGGCTCGTCCGTCTCGTGGGCGGCACGCCGGACCGCGTCGGCGGCCACCAGCAGGCGGGCGGGCTCGGGCGCGCCCCCGCCGCGCGGGAGCAGCAGGATCCGGGCCTCCCGATCGACCGACTGGGAGGTGGCCACGAACGTGGGCAGCGCGCGGGCCACCGCCAGCACCGACGAGGCCGCGTGCTCGGGCGCGTCGAGGCACAGCGCGATCCCGACGTTGCCCTTGTGGATCGCGCCGGACACGAGCCCAGGGATCGCCCACGCCCGGGACGGGGCGTTGTGGCGCGAGCACGGCTCCGGCAGCACCCCGACGTGCAGCCGGGACGGGCTCCCGGCGGTCCAGGTGGTGGCGAGCCGCCCGGTGTCGCCGGCGTCGGTCTTGCGGACCATCTGGCGGTACACCGCCTCGCCGACCGCCGCGGGCACGAGCTTGACCACGTCTTCCTGCCCGAGCCGCTCGTCCCGGCCGACGATCAGCAGCGAATCGACGCCGTCGAGATCGGACGGACGGGTGGTGACCATGAACTGCGCAGGCATCGCGTTCCCCCGCGGCTGCGACTATCCCGCCCGACCGGCGACGGCCGGCGTTATGCAACCCGCGATGTCGCTCGACGCCGAGGTCGTGGTCGTTGGAGGGGGGCTCGCGGGCAGCGCTGTCGCGGTTCACCTCGCCGACCGTGGCCACGAGGTGATCGTCGTCGATCGGGTGGTGTTCCCCCGCGACAAACCGTGCGGGGAGGGCCTGATGCCGCACGGCCTCCACGCGCTCGGTCGGCTGGGCGTCGCGCCGCCGGTCGACGCCCGGCCGTTCGGCGGGATCCGGTGGACGGCGGGCGGGGTCACCGCGGTCGGGCGGTTCCCGGAGGGGGTCCACGGTCTCGGGGTGCGGCGGGCCGCCCTCGACGCAGCGCTCCACGCCCGGGCGACCGCGCACCCCCGGATCTCGGTCCGCACGCCGATCCGGGTCGACGGACTCGGCCACGACGCAGACGGAGTCACGGTCCGGACCGACCACGGCCCGATCCGGGCCCGGCTGGTGGTCGGGGCGGACGGCCTGCACTCGCGGATCCGCCACTGGACCGGGCTCGAGCGCGCCCCACGCGGGCGGAAGCGGTACGGCGTCCGCGGACACCTCACCCTCGCCCCCGGGGTCGCGGACCCGCCGTGGGTAGACGTCGAGCTGGTCGACGGGGCCGAGCTGTACGTCACCCCGGTCGGTCCGGGGCAGGTCAACGTCGCCGCGCTGTGCGAGCGGGACACCGCCCGCGGGCTGAAGGGCGCGCCGGCCGAGGTCCTGGCCCGGTGGCTCGCCGGTTCCCGCCTCGGCGAATCGCTGGTGGCGGGCCCGAGCGCGGACGTCCGGGTCACCGGCCCGCTCCGTCAGCAGGTCTCCGGGGTGATCGCCGACCGGGTGGTGCTGGTGGGCGACGCCGCCGGGTTCCTCGACGGGATCACCGGGGAGGGGATGTCGACCGGGCTCGGGTCGGCCGAGCTCGCCGCCGACGTCGTGTCCGCCGGGCTCCGCGGCGCGGGCCTCGACCGGGCGGCGCTCCGTCCGTACGCGATCGCGCACCGCCGGCTGGTCCGCGAGACCGATTGGCTGACCGAGGTGATCCTGTGGGGGGTCGCGCGGCGGTGGCTGGCGGAGCGGGTGGTCCGGAACCTCGCTCGACGGCCCCAGCTGTTCGACCGCCTGCTCGCGATCGAGACCGGGGCGGCCTCGCTGTCGTCGATCGGGGTCAGCGGCCTGCTCGGGCTCGTCGCGTGACCGGGCGCGCCCGATGATCGTGCGGACCGCGGACGGCTGGTCGCTCGGGGTGACGGTCCACCCTGCCCAGGTTCGCGCTGGCGCGGGAGGGGGTCGATCCGGGCCGCGGACCGTCGCGGTGGCCCTCCACGCGATGATGGCGGACGCCCGCAGCCTGGATCGCCCCGCTGGCAACGGGATGGCCTCGGCGCTCGCCCGCCACGGGATCGAGGTCTGGCGCGCGGATCTGCGCGGCCACGGCGGATCCGCGCCAACCCCCCGCGACGGCGGGAGCTGGACCTACGACGACGTGGTCCGCGGCGATCTCCCGGCCCTGGTCGCCGCCGCCCGGCAGGCGGCCGACCGCGTGGTGGTCGTCGGGCACTCGCTCGGGGGCCACACCGCCGCTGCAGCCGCCGCGGACGGGGCGCCGATCGACGCGCTGGTGCTGCTCGCCACCAACGTATGGATGCCGTCGCACGAGCCGTCCCTCCGACGTCGGATCCGGAAGGCCGCGTCGATGGCTGCGTTCGACGGGATCACCCGGTGGGCGGGGCGGTTCCCGTCACGCCGGCTCCGGTTCGGGCCCGCGGACGAGGCTGCGCCGTACGTCCGCGACCTGTGCGGGTTCTGGTGGGCGGACGCGTGGCGGGCCGGTGACGGCACCGACTGGTTCGACGGCCTCGCCCGGTACCCGGGGCGGGTGCTGGCGGTGGCAGGCGCCGGCGACGCGCTGCTGGCCCACCCGGAGGCCGCGAGGCGGTTCGCCGACGGGTTCCGCCGGGGCGCGGTCACGTTCTGGCTCGCGGAGCGCGGGCGGCTCGGCCTCGACTGGGACCCCGACCACCCCGGCCTCGCGTGCGATCCGCGATCGGCGCCGCTGTGGGACCGGATCGGCGGGTGGATCGCGGACCCAGCGTGAGCTCCCGACACCGGATCGCAACCGATTCGCGGCGAGGAGAGCCGATGTCCATCGCAGCGGCCTCCGCGGACGAGCCACGGGTGTCCACGAATGGGCTGCGCCCGCCCGCGATCCCGGTACCGTCGATATTTAATTCGTCGAGTCGTAAGCATAAAAGCACCATAAGAAAGATACCGTATCTGGTCCCCTTGCACCGAGGTCGGACTGGGGGAAGATGAAGTCGCGCGGCAAGAAGGTGACGTGGCGATCCGGGGCGGCGCCGAAGAGGTGGCCGTCCAGCGACGTGGCGAGCACGCTGGCCGTTGCCCATCCAAGCGCCGAGCGTATCCGCCCTCGCGGAGGCTGGAGAAGTCCGCCGCCAGGTGATCACGGGCGCGCGACGCAGGGACCTCACGAGGAGGAGCCTGCAAGATGCCTGATGTCCTTCCGGACCCTGACGAAGGTGTCCCTGAACGCGAGACCACCACCAACCTCCTCGACCTCGAGTCCGAGGAGCCCTCCCGGAGCCGCCAGTTCTACCGGCGGTTCTTCCCCGACAGCACCCCCCAACAGTGGAACGACTGGCGCTGGCAGCTGCGCCACCGGATCCGAGACCTCGCCTCGTTGGAGCGCATCGTCGGCCTGACGGACGACGAGCGTGGCGTGATCTCGCAGATCGGTGGGCGATTGCCGGTGGGGATCACGCCGTACTACGCGTCGCTGATGGATCTGTCCGATCCGAACGACCCGATCCGGCGGACCCTCGTGCCCGTGGCGTCCGAGCTCCTCCGCACCCCCGGAGAGGCCGAGGATCCGCTGGGCGAAGACCACGACAGCGCGGTCCCCGGGCTGGTCCACCGGTACCCTGACCGGGTCCTGTTCCTGGTCACGAACTTCTGCGCGGTGTACTGCCGGTACTGCACCCGCGCACGGCTCGTCGGGCACACCGGCGAGTTCCACTTCAACGTCGCGCAGCACCAGCATGCGATCGACTACATCGCGGCCCACCCCGAGATCCGCGATGTCCTGATCTCCGGCGGCGACCCGCTCACGATGGCCGACGATCGGCTGGAGTCGCTGCTCGCAGCCCTCCGAGCGATCCCCCACGTCGAGTTCCTGCGGATCGGTACCAAGGTGCCGGCGGTGTTGCCGCAGCGGATCACCCCGCAGTTCGTCGCGATGCTCAAGCGGTACCACCCGCTGTGGATGAGCATCCACTTCATGCACCCGTGCGAGGTCACCCCCGAGGTGTCGGTCGCGCTGAACCGGCTGGCCGACGCCGGGGTGCCGATGGGCAGCCAGACCGTGCTGGTCAAGGACGTGAACGACAACGTCCCGACCATGAAGAAGCTGATGCACGGGATGCTGAAGAACCGCGTTCGCCCGTACTACATCTACCAGTGCGATCCGATCGTCGGATCGGCGCACCTCCGGACCCCGGTGTCGAAGGGGCTGGAGATCATCGCGGGCCTGCGCGGGCACACCACGGGGTACGGCGTGCCGTCGTTCGTGGTCGACGCCCCCGGCGGCGGCGGCAAGATCCAGCTCCTGCCGGATTCGGTGGTCGGTCGCGAGGGCGACGATCTCCTCCTCCGGAACTTCGAAGGCAACATCTACCGGTACCCGGACCCGGTCGGAGCCTGAGATGGGGAGCGCACCGGCGTCCGGTGCCGTGTGGGGGTGTGCCCGGCACGCCCAGCTCGGCCCGACGTGTTGTCAGACCAGCGAGATCGTGGTGACCGAGGGCGACAAGGTCCGGATCGCGTCGTGGATCAGCCGCGACGGCTTCTGGGCCGATCGCCAGCCGACCGATCCGTCGTACCGTGACGACGGGTCGGACCCGGGGTGGTCCCTCGCGTTCCATCCGGACGGGTCGCGGCCGACCCTCGATCGGAAGCCGAACGGAGACTGCACGTTCCTCGGCGCCGCCGGGTGCGTGCTGCCGCTCGACATCCGGCCGATCGTCTGCCGGCTGTACCCGTTCCTGTACGACGAGGCCGGGTTCACCGGCGTGTCGGACCGGTGCCCGAAGGAGGTCGTCCCGCCGGGGTCGACGATCCTCGAGGTGCTGGAGATGGACCAGTCGGTGGCGGCCGGGTGGCGGACCCAGCTGTACGCCGAGCTCCGCGCGGCTCCGCGCCGATGAGCGCCGAGCGGGCGCGGATCGGCCTGACGTACGACCTCCGGACCGAGTACCTCGCGATGGGGTACGGCGAGGAGGAGACCGCCGAGTTCGACCGCGAGTCGACGGTCGAGGCGCTCGAGTCCGCGCTGCGCGAGCTCGGGCACGAGGTGGTGCGGATCGGCCACGTCCGCGCGCTGGTCGCCGCGTTGGCCCGGGGCGAGACCTGGGACGCGGTGTTCAACATCTGCGAAGGGCTGCGCGGGTACGGGCGAGAGGCCCAGGTCCCCGCGCTCCTCGACGCGTACGACATCCCGTGCACGTTCGCAGATCCGCTCACCGCGTGCGTCACGCTCCACAAGGGCCTGGCGAAGCGCGTGCTGCGGGACTCGGGCGTCGCCACCACCGACTTCCGGCTGGTCGGGGAGCTCGGCGAGGTCGACGCGATCGATCTGCCGTTCCCGCTGTTCGTGAAGCCGGTGGCGGAGGGCACCGCGAAGGGGATCCACCCCACCTCGCGGGCGGACGACCGGGCGGCCCTCCGGCGGGAGTGCGACCGGGTGTTGTCGACCTACCACCAGCCCGCGCTGGTCGAGCCGTACCTCGGGGGCCGCGAGTTCACCACCGCGATCCTCGGCGAGGGACCGGGCGCCCGGGCCGTCGCGACGCTCGAGATCGTGCTGCTGGCGGACAAGGCCGAGGCCCACGCCTACACCTACCTGAACAAGGAGCAGAGCGAGGAGCGGTGCGTGTTCCCGCTCGCCGAGGAGCCGTGGGCCAGCCGGTGCGCCGAGCTCGCGCTCGCGGCGTGGCGTGCGCTCGGCTGCCGCGACGCCGGGCGAGTGGATCTCCGCGCCGACGAGCACGGGCGCCTGATGGTGCTCGAGGCGAACCCGCTGCCCGGGATGCACCCGAGCCACTCGGACCTGCCGATGGCCTGCGCGGCGGTCGGCGTCTCGTACCTCGAGCTCGTGCGGACCGTGATCGACGCGACCCTCCGACGCCGCCGCCGATGAGGGTGCTCGTCCTGCACGACGTGGTCCCGGACGGCGCCCCGCCGGACCAGGTCGACGCGCTGATCCAGGCGGCGGTCGTGCGGGAGGTGCTCGCCGGCGACGGTCACCTGGTCGAGGTCGACGCGTTCCGCCTCGATCCGGCGCCGATCCTCGCGTTCCGCCCCGACGTGATCGTGAACCTGGTCGAGTCGATCGGCGGCGACGGGCGGCTGGCCCACGTCGCCCCGGCCGCGTTCGAGCTCCTCGGGATCCCGTTCACCGGCTCGGGCAGCGCCGCGCTGGCGATCACGACCCACAAGCGGCTGTGCAAGCGGGTCCTCGCCGCGCACGGCCTGCCGGTCCCCGAGGACTGGCCCGCCGGCGGCCCGACGTACATCGTGAAGTCCCTGTGGGAGCACGCCTCGGTCGGGCTCGACGACAGCTGCATCGTCGGGCACGCCGAGGTCGTCGCCGCCCGGGACCGCCTCCGGGGCGCGATGGGCGAGGTCGTCGCCGAGACCTACGTCGACGGCCGCGAGCTGAACGTGTCGATGCTCGAGACGGCGGCCGGCGTGGTCGTGCTGCCGATCGCCGAGATCGCGTTCGCGCTGCCCCCCGGGCGCCCGCGGATCGTCGGGTACGCGGCGAAGTGGGACCCGGGCTCGGTCGAGTGGGACGGCACGCCGCGGACGTTCGACGTGCCGGGGATCGACCCCGCGATGGTCGAGGCGACCTGCAGGGCGTGCTGGGACGTGCTCCGCCTGCGGGGGTACGTCCGGGTCGACCTCCGGGTCCCGGCCACCGCCGATGGCGCGGTCACCGGGCCGCCGGTCGTGCTCGAGGTGAACGCGAACCCGTGCCTCGCGCCGGACGCCGGGTTCGCCGCGGCGGTCGCCCAGGGCGGGATCCCGCTGCCGGACGCGATCCGGGCGATCGTGACCTCCGCGCGCTGAAAGAGTTTCGAGGGCGTCCGATATTCGCCGGGGGCGAGCGTTCACCCGGCGATGGAGGGCGCGTGGTGGCGTGGCTGATGGCGTGTGCAGCGGACGACGCGGAGATCCCGACCTGGAACCAGGATGTTCAGCCGATCGTCGCCCGGTCGTGCGCGGGGTGTCATCAGGAGGGCGCGCTCGCCGCGCGGATCCCGCTCGACTCGTACGCGGACGCGCAGGGGTGGGCGTCGGTGATGGCGGCGGCGGTCGAGGCGCGCCGGATGCCCCCGTTCTCGGCGCGGGAGACCCCCGGGTGTACGCCCGAGTTCCCGTGGACGAACGATCGCCGGCTGTCGGACGACGAGATCGCGACGATCGCGGCGTGGGCCGACGGGGACGCGCCCGAGGGGGACCCGGCGGACCCGGCCCCGATCACGGTGCCGCCCGCGCTGTCCGACGTGTCGGCGACGTTCCACCCGGGCCCGTTCACCGTCCCGGCCCGCGGGGCGCTCCAAGACCAGTACGTGTGCCGGATCGTCGACCCCGCGCTCGCGACCGACGTGTACGTCGAGGGGATGGAGGTGCTGCCGGATCGACCGGAGGTCGTCCACCACGTGCTGGTGTTCACCGACCCCGCGGCGGCCTCGCTCGCGTTCGTCGCGCCCGGGTCCGACACCCGCCTCGGTGACGACGCCTACGCGTGCTCCGGCGGCACCGGCGTCGACGGGGCGCTGCTCGGCGGGTGGGTCCCCGGAGGATCGCCGCTCGAGACGCCCGCCGGCACGGCGTTCCAGGTCGGCGCCGGCAGCCTGATCGTCCTCCAGATGCACTACCACCTCGCGGAGACCGCCGTCGACGACGCGACCGGGGTGGCGTTCCGGGCCACCGCGGCAGCCCCGGACCGGATCGCGTACGCCCAGCTCCTCGGGAACGCCGGGTCGGCCGACGAGGGCCTGGTCCTCGGCCCGGCCGACGGCGCCGCCCCCGAGTTCCGGATCCCCGCCGGCGCGGTCGGGCACACCGAGACGATGGACACCGTGGTCGAGGAGCCCGGATCGTACCAGGTGTTCGCGGTGGCGAACCACATGCACTTCGCGGGCGCCGGGATGAAGGTCACGGTCGACGGGCCGGACGGCGAGCGGTGCCTGCTCGAGACGCCGGACTGGGACTTCGACTGGCAGCAGCTGTACACCTACGACGCCGAGAGCGGGCGGGCGCCGATCGTCCACCAGGGCGACGTGGTCCGCAACGTGTGCACCTACGACAACTCGTTCGGGAACGCTGCGCTGTCCGAGATCTACGCCCAGCAGGATCGGGCTGAGCCGGTCGACATCCGGATCGGCGAGGGCGACCTCGACGAGATGTGCCTCGCGTTCGTGGCGGTCGTCCCGCTGTGACCTGCGGCGATCGCCCGCGCCGGCCCCGCTCGACCTGCGCAGGACCGGATACGTCCGACGGGTGACGGCACGACGACGCAGGCAGGGACGGTAGTGGGGCCGTTCGGGCGAGGGCGGACACCCCGCAGGCCGTCCGGCCCAGCCGAGCGGGGAGGGGAGCACCCCCCGGTTCGGGGAGGTGCGGCGCCGCCGGCAGCGACTACGCTGTGGTCGATGCAGACCCGAACCTTGACCCAGTACGTCCGGCGCGCCACCAACGTGTACCAGTACACCGGCCGCGCCGCCCGGCTGGTGTGGGAGACCGATCGCCGGCTGCTGGTCGCGCTCGCCGGGCTGACCCTGGTGGCCGGCGCGCTGCCGGCCGTGTTGGTCACGATCGGCAAGCGGATCGTGGACGGGGTCGTCGCCGCGGCCGCGAGCCACGATCCCGCCGACCGGATGGCGGTCCTCGGGTGGGTCGGGGCGGAGTTCGCGCTGGTGGCCGGGGTCGCGGTGGTCCAGCGCGGCCTCGAGGTCACCGAGTCGCTGCTCCGGGTGAAGCTCGGGCACCGGGTGAACCGGATGATCCTCGACAAGGCGCTGGAGCTCGATCTGGTCCACTTCGAGGACTCGGAGATCTACGACCAGATGACCCGGGCCCGCCGCGAGGCGTCGTCGCGGCCGCTCGCGCTGGTCCGCAAGACGTTCGGCCTGGTCCAGAACGGGCTGTCGCTCGTGACCTACGGCGCGATCCTGCTCGCGTTCTCGCCGTGGGCGGTCCTGTTGCTGGTCGTGGCGTCGTTCCCGGCGTTCGTCGCCGAGACCCGGTTCGCGGGGGAGGCGTTCCGCCTGTTCTCGTGGCGCGCGCCCGAGGCCCGCGAGCAGATGTACCTCGAGACCGTGGTGGCGCGGGAAGACTACGCGAAGGAGGTCAAGCTGCTCGGGATCGGCCCGATGCTCGTCGGGCGGTACCAGGCGATCTTCGACAAGCTGTACGGCGAGGACCGCAACCTGACCCTCCGGCGGGGCGGGTGGGGCGCGCTGCTCGGGCTGGTGTCGATCGCCGCGCTATACGCCGCGTACGGGTGGATCGCGCTCGCCGCGGTCGCGGGGACGATCACCCTCGGCGGGATGACGATGTACCTGCTGGTGTTCAAGCAGGGTCAAGCCGCGTTCTCGGCGAACCTCCGCGCGATCGGTGGGATGTACGAGGACAACCTGTACCTGTCGAACCTGTACGAGTTCCTCGGGCTCGACGTGTCCGCCGCCACCGGCGGGGCGCTGACCGGGAGCGTGCCCGGCGACGGGCTGCGGTTCGAGGGGGTGTCGTTCGCGTACCCGGGCTCGACCACCCCCGCGGTGTCGGGGATCGATCTCCACCTCCGGCCGGGCGAGCGCCTGGCGCTGGTCGGCCACAACGGCTCGGGCAAGACCACGCTGGTCAAGCTGCTGACCGGCCTGTACACCCCGACCGAGGGCCGGATCCTGCTCGACGGCCGCGACCTCCGGGACTGGAACCCGGCCGCGCTCCGCCAGCGGGTGGGGGTGATCTTCCAGGACTTCGTCCGATACCAGTTCACCGTCGGGGAGAACATCGGGGTCGGAGACGTCCGGTTCCTCGACGACGAGGATCGGTGGAAGCGGGCGGCCGAGCGGGGGATGGCCGCGTCGTTCGTCGACGCGATGCCCGAGGGGTACCGCACCCAGCTCGGCAAGTGGTTCAAGGACGGGCGAGAGCTGTCGCTCGGCCAGTGGCAGAAGGTCGCGCTGTCGCGGGCGCTGGTCCGTGAGGACGCCGACATCCTCGTGCTCGACGAGCCGACGTCCGCGATGGACGCCGACGCGGAGGCCCAGGTGTTCGAGCGGGTCCGCGCGATGGCCGAGCACCAGATCGCGATCCTGATCTCGCATCGGTTCAGCACGGTTCGGATGGCCGACGTGATCGTGGTGCTCGACGAGGGGCGGATCGTCGAGCGGGGCACCCACGAGGCGCTGATGGCGAACGCCGGTCGGTACGCCGCGTTGTTCACCCTCCAGGCCGCCGGGTACCGGTGAGACGAGGGACGGTGCGCCGACCCTGGACAGGTCGTCGATGGGCCCCACCCTGGACATGTCGTCGATGGGCCCCACCCTGGACATGTCGTCGATGGGTCCCACCCTGGCCCCGCTCGCCGGTTCGATTAATGGAGCCCGGACCGGGTCGAGCCGGACGAACCAGGGGCGTACCACAATGGCCGAGTTCAAGAACCTCGTCGATCTCTGTGCCCGGAGCTGCGAGACCTACGCAGCGCGCGAGCTGTTCGGCACCAAGACTGCCGCCGGGTGGCAGTGGCTGACCTACGGCGCGTTCCGGGCCCAGGTCGACGAGCTGCGGGCCGGGCTCGCGGCCCTCGGGGTCACCGCCGGCGATCGCGTCGGGTGCGTGGCCGACAACCGGGTCGAGTGGGCGGTCGCGGCCTACGCCACCTACGGCCTCGGCGCCCAGTTCGTCCCGATGTACGAGGCCCAGAAGGAAGACGAGTGGGCGTTCATCCTCGGTGACTGCGGCGCGAAGCTGGTGTTCGGCTCGAAGCCGGCGGTGGTCCAGAAGCTCCGGTCGGTCCAGAAGGATCTGCCGTCGCTGACCCACGTGATCGGGTTCGACCTGCCGGAGTCGGATCCGGCGAGCTTCGCCGCGATCCGCGCCTCCGGCCGCGCAAAGCCGCTCGCCGCGGTCCAGCCCGGCTGGGACGACATCGCCGGGTTCATCTACACCTCCGGCACCACCGGCAAGCCGAAGGGCGTGCTGCTGTCCCACGGCAACATCTGCTCCAACGTCAACGCGATCCACGCGTGCTTCACGTTCGAGCCCGAGGACCGGTCGCTGTCGTTCCTCCCGTGGGCCCACAGCTTCGGCCAGACCTGCGAGCTGCACGGCCTCCTGTCGATGGGGTCGTCGATCGCGATCAACGACGACATCCCGAACCTGTTGCCGAACCTGGCAGAGGTCAAGCCGTCGATCCTGTTCGCGGTCCCGCGGATCTTCAACCGGGTGTACGACGGGCTGAACAAGCAGATCTCCGAGCGGAGCTCGACGGTCCGGTCGCTGTTCGCGAAGGGCCTCTCCGCCGCGACCCGCCGCAACGCCGGCCAGTCGATCGGCCTCGTCGACCGGGTGGCCCTGGCCCTCGCCGACCGGCTGATCTTCACCAAGGCGCGCGAGCGGCTGGGCGGCCGGCTGAAGTACGCGATCAGCGGCTCGGCGGCGTTGAACCCCGAGGTCGCGAAGTTCATCGACGCGCTCGGGATCCAGGTCTACGAGGGCTACGGGCTGACCGAGACGAGCCCGATCGCCACCGCGAACTACCCGGGCCACCGGAAGATCGGCAGCGTCGGTCGCGCGATCCCGGACGTGAAGATCGTGATCGACAAGTCGGTCACCGGCGACGCGAAGAACGGCGAGATCGTGATCCACGGCCCGAACGTGATGAAGGGGTACCACAACCAGCCGGAGGCGAACCGGGAGGTGCTGATGGCGGACGGCGGCTTCCGGTCGGGCGACATGGGGATGCTCGACGAGCAGGGCTACCTGTACATCACCGGCCGGATCAAGGAGCAGTACAAGCTCGAGAACGGCAAGTACGTGGTCCCGTCGCCGCTCGAGGAGGAGCTGAAGCTGTCGCCGTACATCGCGAACGCGATGATCTACGGGGCGAACAAGTCGTACAACGTCGCGCTGATCGTTCCGGACCTGGCGGCGGTCCAGAAGTGGGCGGAGACCGAGAAGGTCGACCTCGGGGCGGATCTCGCGGCCAACCCGAAGGTTGTGTCGCTGATCCAGGCCGAGATCGAGGGCCATTGTTCGACGTTCAAGGGGTACGAGAAGCCGCAGAAGGTGCTGCTGACCGCCGAGGACTTCACCACCGACAACGGCCTGCTGACGCCCACCCTGAAGCTGAAGCGGCAGAAGGTGTGGGACAAGTACGGTGAGCGGATCGAAGGGTTGTACAAGTAGGAATGATCCACCGGGTGGAGGTGGACGTACCCTCCCGAGGAGGCCCTCCGTGCCGCTGCACCACGTTCCTGCCGAGGTTCTCGTCGCGTACGCGGCCGGGACCGGATCGGCGGGTGAGGACCTGCTGGTGGCGTGCCACCTGACCTACTGTCCCGCGTGTCGCGCGGCGGTCGACCGGGCGGAGGCGATCGGGGCCACCGTGCTCGATCGCGCCCCGTCGGCGCCGCTGCCTGCGGGGGCGTGGGACGGTCTGCTCGCCGCGCTGGACGCGCCGCCCCACGACGGCCCGCCGGTCCACGCTCAGCCCCAGGCACAGGCCCAGGGGGCGCGGTGCCCGGTGTTCCCGTCGGCGCTGCGCGATCGGGTCGGCCCGCTCGACGCGGTCGCGTGGGCCGCGGTCGGGGCCGGGCTGCGGGCGGCGAAGGTCGGCGACGACGATCGGGTGTTCCTGCTCGACTTTCCGCCGGGGTTCCGGATCCCGCACCACGGCCACCACGGCACCGAGCGGGCGCTGGTGCTCCGCGGCGGCTTCTCCGACGAGCGCGCGGTGTTCGAGCGCGGCGACGTGTCGTGGCGGGACGATCCCGGCCACGACGTGCGGATCCACGACGACGGCCGGTGCACGACCCTGTTCGTGAACGACGGGCCGGCCGACTACGGGGTGTTCACCCCGCTCGTCGACTGGTGGGTCACCCCGCGGGCCCCCCGGCGACGGTAGACCGGCGAGCCGCTACTTCGACACCGGCGGCGCGGCGAGGATCCCCGCGAGGCTCGCGAGGAGGTGATCGCGGATGTTCGCGTGCTCGCGGAGCCGCATCAGCGCCTCGCGCTCGATCTGGCGGACCCGCTCCCGGGACAGGTTCATCCCCTTGCCGACCTGCGACAGGGTCCGGAACTGGTTGTCTTCCAGGCCGTACCGGCGCGACAGCACGTACCGGTGCCGATCGGACAGGACGTTGTGGAACGCGTCCAGCATCCGCCGGATCTCCTGGCTGTGGATCGCCTCGTCGTCCGCGTCGGACACCGTCTCGTCCGACAGGAAGTGCTCGAGCGACCGGGCGCGCGGGCCGTCGTCGACCGGCTGATCGAGCGACACCGTCTGCCCCTGGGACAGCAGGAACTCGGCCCGCTTCTTGTCGATCCCGACCTCCTCGGCCAGGTCCCCGACGTTGTACTCGGCGCCGATGTCTTCGAACCGCTTGATCGCCTTGCGCAGGTTGCGGGTCTGCTCGACCGCGCAGCCGGGGAGGCGCACCGGCCGGCCGGTGTGGTCGATCGCGCGCGTCATCTGGGCCCGGACCCACCACCGCGCGTAGGTCGAGAACCGGATCCCGCGCTCGGGATCGAACCGCTTGGCCGCGCGGAGCAGGCCGATGTAGCCCTCCTGCACCAGATCGGCCTCGTCCATGAACGGGCCGGCGAGCTTGCGGGCCTCGCCGTGGGCGATCCGCCGCCCGGACATCGCGAGCTCCCACCGGATCGCCTCGGCCTCGGCCCACGCCTGCTTGGCCTCGCGGGCGCGCTCCTTGAGCGGCGCGTCGTTGCGGTGGGCCCGCCAGACCCCGGTGATCGCTTCCTCGAGCCGATCGACCATCCCGGCCCGGGTCCGCTCGGCCCGCTTCGGCCGCCGGGACAGCACGTCGTCCGCCACCGGGATGCCCTTGATCGCCTCCCGCGCACGCTTCTCGGCGCGGTGGATCCGCCGCGCCATCTCCTTTTCCTGCTCTGCGGTCAGACGCTCGGACTTTTTCTGGCGGGGGACGAACGACTCGATCGCCATCTCCACTCCCGGTCGAAAGATCGAAGATCGAAGGGGGGCCGTCGCCAGCGCGTCGAGCGCGCGTCACCCGGCGAAATGCCCTGCCATGCCAGGGAAGACCCGGGTGACCGGCGTCCGTGCAGCTCCGCTACCCACGGCACCGGTTCGGTGACGCGCAAGTCAACCACGGCCGACCCCTCCCTGTCGCGGCTTGACAAGGAATCCACAACCGCGACGGGACAGGCGTCGCGGTCGGGGAGCGCGGCGCAGGGGGGATCACTGGTACATCACCCCCCACGAGCCCTCCTTCTTCATCTCGTACCGGTTCGACCACGCGACGATGCTGGTCTCGGCGTTGGTGAGCTGGAACCGGACCACGACGTAGTCGGTCTGCGCGTTCGAGGTCGACGCGGACAGGCTCTCCACCGAGCCTTCGAGGAACCAGTCGACCCCGGCCAACGCCTGGATCTGGCCGTTGTCCGACACCTCGCCGCGGGCCTTCATCGCCCGCTCGCGCTGGATCTGGTCGATCAGGTCCCGGTTCACGATCCCGAGCTTGCCGGCGGAGTTCGAGATCAACTCGTCGGTGATCAGCGTGGTGAGGATCTCGGCGTCGATCAGGAACCGCGAGCGGTTCTCGACCGGGAGGACCGCGATCCGCGGCGGCGCAGCGGCGCCCGCGAGGGCCGGGCTCGCCACCAGCTCCGACGACATCTGCGCGGCGATCGCCCGGATGTCGCGGGACTCCATCCCCGTGCCCTCGACCCGGCTCTCGGCGTCCGGATCGACGTACTGCGCCTTCTTCGCGCACCCGGCGGCACCCGACGCGAGGGCGGCGGCCAGCAGGAGCTTCGCGGTGGTGGTCATCAGGTCCTCACGGTGACTGGGGGATCGCGAGCGGGGCGTCGATCGCCTCGGTCGCAGGCGCCGCGCAGGTCGTGCACGGCCGTCCGAGGGTGGTCCGCCCCCCGGGGGGCAGGGACGGGATCGAGGTGACGACCTGGCCGTCGTCCGGCAGGTCCATCCGGTAGGTCCGGCCGTCGATCACGAGCTGGTGCGGGCCCGGCCCGGCGTCGGCGGTGACGAGCCACAGCCCCTCGGGCAGCTCGTCCCACCCGCGGGTGTCCGCCCGGGGGTTGGCGATCGCCCCGGCGACCCAGGTGGCGGCACCGATCACGTACAGCGCCGTGCCCACCGCGCCGGAGTCGTTCGAGTCCTGGAGGCTGCGGGCCACGTCGCCGGACACGAGCAGCGCCCAGCCGAGGAACGGCGCGGCGTCCTTGAACACGGCCTTGCCCTTGAGGAACCCGTCCACCCACCGGCTGCCCCGGGTCGACGCCTGGTAGCTGACCGAGTCGAGGAACACGGGCTCGATCGTCCGCCCGTCCAGCGTGACCGCCGGGGGGATCGACGGGTCGTCGCGCGGGACGATCCGGAGGATCTCGCCGTACTCGCCGTCGGCGCGCTTCTGTGGGCCGCGACCCGTCTCGACCCACGCCATCAGCCGCGGCGGGTGGACGATCAGCGACGTGAGGCGCGCCTCGTCGGACCGGAGCTGGGCGGTGTCGGTCGGGGTGGCGGCGGCGGCGGCGTGCCAGCCGCGGACCAGCGGCTCGAGCGCGTCGAAGCTCCGATCGAGCGCGCCGCGCGACAGGGTGGACAGCTCCTCCGGGCGATCGCGCCGGCTCCCGTCGAGCGCGACCCGCCGCAGGTCCGTCGCCCGCGACAGGGCCCCGTCGATCGCCGCGTCGACCTCGCGCGGGTGGGCCGCCAGCCCGGCCGGCAGCCCGGACAGGAGCAGGACCCGCGCCGCTGCGACCCCGTCCGGATCGAGGGCTTCGCCGTTCGCCCCTGCCTCGACCTCGACCTCGGCGAGGCGCGCCGACAGGTCCCGGGTCAACGCGCGGAGCCAGATCGCGTCGACCGCCTGGCCGATCGACCGCTCCGCGTTGCCGTGCTCTCCGAGGCGATCGAACACCACCGCCTGCAGGACGAACGCCGGCACGAAGTCGGCGCGGTACTGGAACCGGCTGGTGCCCGTGTCGGCCAGGATCGCCGACTTGGTCATCGCGAGCGCGTTGCCCTCGTCGCCCTCTTCGAGCAGCAGCAGCCCGAGGTCGAGGAACGCCATCATCTTCTCGTACGGATCGCCCTTCCACTCCTTGGTCGACTCCTCGCCGACCAACGCCCGGAACTCCCCCTCGGCGCGGAAGTCCTGCATCGCGACGACCGCCTGGCGGAGCGCGCGCTCGGCCACGTCCACCTGGCCCTCGGCGAACGCCATGGACGCGAGCCGGCATTGCTCGAGGGTCTGGTCCGGTCCCTCGACCGACGCCCGCTCCTGCTGGACCGCGACCGGATCCACCACCGGCGCAGGCTCGGCGGGCGGGGGCGCGTGGCCGGCGCAACCAGCGAGGCACACCGCGAACCACGGCGAGGGGAGGACGGACCGCATCGGGCCTTCACATGACCGTTCTCCCCGTCGGACGCAACCGGTCGGGGTATGCTCCTCGACATGAGCGACGCGGCTCCGCTGTGGGGCGAGGTGATCTCGCGGCTCGGGCTCCTGCCGGTCGGTCCGGTCGAGGACGGCCTGCGGTACCAGGTCCAGACGGCCGCGGTGGTGCTGGAGATCCAGTACCGCGCGGTCCGCCAGCCCCCGTCGGTGCGGGTGATCGTCCGGCCGCTGGTGTCCGACGGCGCGTTCCTGCTGGCGCCGGTCGGGCGGGTGCCGGCGCCGTCGCGGTGGCGGTCGGGCGACGCGGTGTTCGATCAGCGCGTGGCGATCGTGGCGGGCGGGCGGGTGCTGCTGCCGCGCCTCGGGAGCGCGGAGCGGGACCGGCTGGTCGAGCTCGTGGGCGAGATCGGCGCGATCGTCGGCGCCGAGGAGTCCACCCTCGAGCCCGCGGTCACCGCCCAGGTCACCAACAGCCGCGAC
>JBEBJW010000003.1:0-25003 GCA_040079715.1 Myxococcota bacterium
TATAAGAGACAGTCCACACCGTGCCGTCGTCGGTGAACCACACGCGCGCCGGATCGCCCCCCCCGTCGCGCAGGGCGAGCGCCGCGCTCGGGTCGCCGTCGTCTGCCGCTGCGTCGAGGGCCGCGTCGACCGCGGCCTGGGCGTCGATCGGCGCGAGCACCACCACCCACCGCCTGCCCCCGTCGTCGGTCCGCCAGCCGGCCCCGTCGGCGGTCACCACCACCCACCGATCCGGCGCGGTCGGATCGATCGCTCCCCCGACCGGCGCGCCGAACGCCGGCAGGTCCACGTCGCGCCACCCGGCCGCGTCGGGCACGGCTCGCGCCTGGTCCCGGGCGAACGCCGAGACCGCCAGGATCCACCCGATGGTCATCGCCCGGACGTACCCCGGGGTCGCGGGCGGCGGACGTCTACCCGCCCCAGACTTCCGCCCTGGGTGTTAGATGCGCGCGATGAACGTGTTCGCAGCGGCGTCGGACGCGTGGCGCACCGGACGCCGGGCGGCGTTCTGCACGGTGATCGGGGTCGCGGGCAGCACCCCCCGGGCAGGCGGCGCGCGGATGCTCGTGTACGCCGACGGGACCACGGTCGGGACGATCGGCGGCGGCACGCTCGAGCACCGGGTCGCGGCGGTCGCGCTCGAGGTGATCCGCACCGGCCACCCGGTCCGGTTCGACGCCCACACGGTCCGCGACCTCGGGATGTGCTGCGGCGGACGGGTCGAGGTGTACGTGGAGCCACTGCAGGTGCGGGTCCCGATCGTGGTGTACGGCGCGGGCCACGTGGCGCACGCCGTCGCGCCGCTGCTCCGGTCGCTCGAGTTCGACGTCACCGTGGTCGACGAGCGGGACGAGCTCGCGACCGCGGACCGGTTCCCCGGGTGCGCGGTGGTGGTCGGCGATCCGCGCGACCACGCCCGGGCCCTCGGCGACGATCCGGACGCCCACTGGCTGATCGTGTCGCACGACCACCAGCTCGATCAGGACCTCGGCGAGATCCTGCTCCCGAAGCGCTGCGCGTGGATCGGGATGATCGGCAGCCGCGGGAAGATCGCTCGGTTCTTCGTGCGGTATCGGGCGGCAGGGATCGACGAGTCCCTGTTCCGGAAGCTGTCCGCCCCGGTCGGGCTGGACGTGGGGGCCGAGACCCCGGCCGAGATCGCGGTCGCGATCGCGGCGGAGCTGGTCCGGGTCCGTCGGCGCGCGGCCCGCCCACCGATCCCGCTGTCGGAGATCCCGCTGCCGGCCCGGGGCGGCGACGGGATCGCGGTCCCTCCAGGGTGGGCGCCGATCGACGCGGATCCCGCCGTGGACGGCTGACGTCTCGCCTCACCGCTCGGTGGCGTGGACGACCTGACCGAGCCGCTCGCGGATCAGGTCGAGCAGCGTGTCGAGCTTCAGCGGCTTCTCGATCAACCCGTCGAACCGCTCGTCCCGGATCCGGCGATCGATCTCGGGGTCGCGGTACGCGGTGCACGCCACGACCGGCACGTGGCGGGTGTCCGGATCGGCGCGGATCATCCGGTGGGCGGCGAACCCGTCCATGTCGGGCATCATCAGGTCCATCAGGATCAGGTCGGGCCGGAACCGGGCCGTCGCGAACCCCGCCTGGAACCCGGAGTCGGCGATCTCCACGTCGAACTCGCCCTTGACCGTCAGGTATTCCCGGACGGTGACCGCGAAGTCCTGCTCGTCGTCGACGATCAGCACCCGCCGGCGGGACGAGCCCGCCTCGATCAGCTCGCGCGCGACCGGGTAGTCGTGCTCCCGGGTGAACGCCAGCAGATCATTGTGGGCGATCCGGCGATGGCCGCCAGGGGTCCGGTGGGCCCGCAGGCGGCCTCCGTTGACCCAGTTCACCACCGTCGGCAGCGATACGTCGAGGAACTTCGCGACCTCGTGGGTCGTGTAGTACACGGGCCCCGTCACCGTGCTCTTCTTGCGGGCCATGGACCGCTCACCTCGCCGTCGCCGATCCCGGCAACGCTCTCCGGTAGCATACGTCGCGCGCCGTGCACCGGTCAGCCGCGCCGGCCCATCGGCGAGATCGGTCCGCGGGTTTCTCCCGTCGGGCGCGGGCGGGCGGATCACGGGTCCGGCGCGCGCCGCGCATCGAGCCGCTCTGCCAACGCCTCGAGCTCACGCTGCAACCGTTCGGCGTGGGTGACGATCGCCTGCACCGAGGTCCGCTGCGACGGCGTCAACGGCCCACCGACCTCGGCCAACAGCAGATCCGCGCGCGCGATCACCACCGCGAGTGGCGACCGCAGATCATGCCGCACGATCCGTCGGATCTCGTCGTCGTCCGACGGATCGTCGCTCAGTCGAGGATCCGGAACCGGAAGAACGTCTCGCCGATGATCACCTCTTCACCGCCGAACAGCCGGCGCTCGGTGATCAGCTCGCCGTTGACCAGCGTGCCGTTCGCGCTCTTGTTGTCCTCGATGTAGAAGTTCGGGCCCCGGCGGTACAGCTTGCAGTGGTACCGACTGACCTTCGAGTCGTTCTTCACCTGCACGTCGTTGTCGCGACCGCGCCCGAGGGACATCACCTCGCCGGTGAACGGGTAGATCTGCTCCTCGGCGGTGCCCTCCTGGTACAGGAGGACCGCGCGACGGGGCTTGTCTTCCTTGTCGGCGCCGGCGTCGTCGAACCCGGCCTCGTCGTCTTCGGGCACCAGGTTCAGGCCGTCGACCTCGAACCCGTCCGGCGAGCTGCCGTTGTCGATCTCGATGTCATCGAGGTCCGACGCCTCCATCGGCTCGGCGAGCACGTCATCGTCGATGTCGTGGGCAGCGATCACCTCGTCGGAGTCGGAGCCGATCGTCTCGACCATCAGGCTCGAGCGCGACGCGTTGCGGCCCGACGGCGCGGGCGGCGGCGGGCTGTGCCGCTCGACGTGGCGCTCCTGGAGCCCACCCCCGCGGTCCTGCATCCCGCGATCCATCGCGCCGTTCCGGTCGCGATCCCGGTCGTGCGAGCGCGACGGGGCGGAGTCCGCCACGATCCCGGCCTCGCTGCCGATCGCCGACCACCGCTCGAGCGCGTCGGCGAACCGAGAGCGCTCCGAGTCGATCTCCGCGACCTTCGCGTCGGTGCTCTCGACCACCGCCTTGTAGTCCGAGGCCTCGGCCCGGAAGTCGGCGTCCGACAGATCGCCGATCGCCAACCGGAGCTCGAGCTCCTCGAGTCGGAATTGGCTCTCCTTCGCGCTGTCGAGGGCGGCCTCGCGGTTCTGGCGCAGATCCTCGAGCACCGACTCGAGGTCGCCGGTGAGGGGCATGATCTCGCCCACGAGGTCCATGCAGCGCTTCGAGTTGTCCGCCACGACCTTCTCGACGACCGCGCTCGCGAACTTCCCGGCCTGCTCGCGAGCCTTCACGATGAAGCCCTGGTACTTCTCGAACTGATTCATCCGGTCGGTGAAGGTCGCCAGCAGTTCGGCTTTGTCCATCTGATCCGTCCTCGGTCCCAGCGGCACAGTTCCGGCGGTCGTTCCGGCGACCTACAGCTACCGGGCCGCCGGCTCGCGGTCAAGCCGCGTCCCGTGGCTTTCGGCTGCGCCCGCATTCCACCGACTCACCCAACGGGGCCACATTGTAGAACACGTCGGACCGACCGACGCGAGTTGGAGGCACCGGGTTGCAAAAGATTTCCCGTGCCGCCCGGAGCAGCGGGGCTGAACCCGACAGGGTCCGCGTTCGCCCGACACTGTCACGGCGACCACGACGCCGGCCGGCCCGGGTCTCCGGCCGGTCACAGGAGCACGTCGTCTTCGAGGTAGTTGTCGAACCGCGTGAACTGGCCCTGGAACGCGAGCTTCACGGTTCCGGTCGGCCCGTTCCGCTGCTTCGCGATGATCACTTCGGCCAGGCCTTTGTCGAGCGACTCGGGGTTGTAGTAGTCGTCCCGATAGATGAACATGATGACGTCGGCGTCCTGCTCGATCGCACCGCTCTCGCGCAGATCCGACACCAGCGGGCGCTTGTCCTGCCGCGACTCGACCCCGCGGTTCAGCTGCGACAGCGCGACCACCGGACAGTCGAGGTCCTTCGCCAGCGCCTTGAGGCCGCGCGAGATCGAGCTGATCTGTTGCTCGCGCGGGGCGCGGGCGTCGTCGCCCCGCATCAACTGGAGGTAGTCGAGCACGATCAACCCGAGATCGTCGTGCTCGGCCTTCAGCCGGCGCGCGCGGGCGCGGACGTCCCCGATCGACAGGCCCGGGGTGTCGTCGATCAGGATCCGCGCCTTGCGGAGGTACTCCGACGCGTCGAGGAATCGGTCCCAGTCGTCGGTGTCCATCGTGCCCGTCCGGACCTTCCCGGCGTCGACCAGGCCGTGGCAGCTCAACATCCGGGTCACGAGCTGCCCTCGGCTCATCTCGAGCGAGAACACCCCCACGGGCACGCCCTCCATCAGCGCCGCGTTCTGGGCGATGTTCAGCGCGAGCGCGGTCTTCCCCATCGCGGGCCGCGCCGCGAGGATCAGGAGGTCGCTCTTGTGGAGCCCGGCGAGCTTCTTGTCGAGATCCGCGAACCCGGTGGTCAACCCGGTCGTGGTCCCGCCCTTCTCGGCGAGCTTCTCGATCCGGATCAGCTGTTCGTCGACGATCTCGCTGATCTGGGTCCAGGACTTGCGCCCGGGCCCGCCCCCGACCGCCGCCATGTCGCGCGCCGCCTGATCGAGCAGCACGGACACGTCGTCGGGCTGGGCGAACGCCTGGTTCGCGAGGTCCACCGCGACCTTGATCAGCTGGCGGAGCGACGCCTTCTCGCGGATCACCTGGGCGTAGTGCCCGAGGTTCGCGGTGGAGGGCGCGTGCTCCGGCAGCTCGGCGACGTAGCCGGCGCCCCCGTACCGATCGGCCTGGTCGCCGCGGGTCATCCGCTCCGCGACCGTGACCAGATCGATGCTCTCGCCGCGCCCGTGCATCTCGGACAGCAGCTGGAACAGGACGCCGTGCTCCGGGCGGTAGAAGTCCTCCGCCCGGACGTGCTCGATCACCTTGACCAGCTCGGACGGCTCCCGCAGCAACCCGCCGAGCAACGCGCGCTCGGCTTCGACTGCTTGCGGAGAAGGCCGATCGAGCCAGTCCATCAGGCCCGAATCACGTACACCCGGACGTTCGCGGTGACCTCGCGGTGCAACCGGACCGGGACCGTGAACAACCCGATGCTCTTGATCGGATCTTCGAGCAGGATCTGGCGGCGATCCACCTCGATCCCCTCGGCGGCGAGCGCTTCGGCCACGTCGCGGTTGGTCACCGCGCCGAACAGCCGATCGTCGTCGCCGGTCTCCCGCCGGATCGACACCGCGGTGCCCTCGAGCTTGTCCTTCAGCTCCTTCGAACCAGCCAGGTTCTTCCGACGGATCGCGTCGGCAACCTGCTTCTGGTGCTCGGCCTGACGAACACTGCCCTCGGTCGCCGGGATGGCGAAGCCGCGCGGAATCAAGAAGTTCCGGCCGTACCCCGGCTTGACCTTCACGATGTCGCCGGCGTCGCCCAGGTTGGCGACCTCCTTCCTCAGGATCAGCCTCATGGGAATCTCCTACGTCCGCTCGGCGCGATCGCCGCCGATGTCGTCGTCGTCGTCGTCGTCGTCGAAGTCGTCATCGTCGTCACCGATCCCGAGGGCGGCCTCGGCGGCGCGACGCTTCATCTCTTCCTCGCGCCGGGCGCGCTGGACCGCGGCCTGCTCGATCCGGGTCGGCACGTCCACCGCGTCGGCCAGCCGGACGGTCATGAACCGCACCACCTGGTCTTCGTTGCGGATCCGCCGCTCGATCTCGGAGATCAGCGGGGCCGGACACAGGTAGTTCAGCCGCAGGTAGTGGCCGCGCTGGTGCTTCGCGATCGGGTACGACAGCTTGCGCTTGCCCCAGTCCTCACGATCCAGCAGGTGGCCGGCGTTCCCGAGCACGATCTGCTCGACCTTCTCAGCGATCCCGAACACCGCCGCGTCCTCGATGTCGGGGCGCACGATGATGATGGTCTCGTACTCGTGTGAAAGCACGAATTCCTCCGAAAATCCGAAATCGAACCGTTACTGATTGGCGGCGCCGGTGGCCGGACGCGCGCGGGCGTTCACCCGATTCATCGCGACCGTGGCACCCATCTCGACGACCAGGGCCACCGCGTCGGCCGCCCGATCCACCATCTCCGGGAGGGCCTGCTCCTCCGCGGCGGAGAACGGGGCCAGCACCCAATCGGCCGTGTCGTGACCGGCCGGCGGACGCCCCACCCCGCACCGGACCCGGACGAACGCGCCGGACCCGAGCTTCTCCTGCAGATCCCGCAGGCCGTTGTGGCCGCCGTGGCCTCCACCCGCCTTGACCCGCACGTCCCCGAACGGGAGATCGACGTCGTCGTGGACCACGACCACGCCGTCTTCCGGCACCTTGTACCAGCCCTTCAGCGACACCGCCGGCTGCCCGGACAGGTTCATGAACGACTGGGGCTTCGCCAGCACCACCGGGTGGTCCCCGATCCGCACGGACTCCACCAGCGCGCCGAGCTGGCGACGCTCGATCGTCACGTGGTGGCGTTCCGCGAGGCGGTCCACCACCAGGAACCCGGCGTTGTGCCGGGTCCGCTCGTATCGACGACCGGGGTTTCCGAGGCCGAGGACCAGGTGCACGGCTTACTCCTTCGCCTCGCCCTCGGCCGCGGCGGCCGCCGGCGTCGCCGGGGTCTCAGGCCCGTCCTGGCGCTTGCCGTACACGTTCACGACGTTGTAGTCGTTGTCGTACACGAGCCGCACGCCGTCGGGGAGCGCCATGTCGGACGCGCGGACGAACCCGCCCACGTCGAGCGGCGACACGTCGATCGTGATCGACTCCGGGATCCGATCGTACCGGCAGGAGATCTTCACCTCGCGCCGGATCACGCGGAGGCGGCCGCCGAGCACCGCGCCCTTCGGGCGGCCGATCGGGTTGACCGGGACCATCACCTCGATCTCGTCCTCGATCGGGACCGCGTAGAAATCGACGTGGAGGATCTGCCGGCTGACCGGGTGCCGCTGGACCTCGCGGACGAGACACGGGATCGCAGCGCCGCCGCCGACCTTCACGGCCACGACGGTGTTGCGGTTCTGGGTCTCCTTGAACACTTCGACCAGGCGGACCGGATCGATCTCGATCGCCTGCGGCTGGGTCTTCGGTCCGTACACCACCGCCGGCACGACCCCGCGGGCGCGAGACTTGCGGTTCCGCCCCTTGCCCTCCACGGGCCGGGAGCTGACTTCGAGCGTGGGTTCCATGTTCGCTGCACCTCGGTTCCGGTTCCGGAGCCCCAGAGCTCCCGTCGACAACCGTCACCAGCACCGTGGACAGCAGGCGGAGTTATCCGCCGACTGTCCCCTGGACTGGGCGGGCTCACCTCGACGGGGGCCGGGACAGAGACTCTACGCGCGAGACCGCGCGCAGTGAAAACAGGCCCCTCCGGGAGGAAGAGCCCGACAGACGATAGGGGCCACTGCTAATCTGGCGGGGACGGCCCCGCAACCACACCGATCCCGCCGACTCCCGCCGACCCGGTCGGTACCGGCTACTCGTCTTCGTGCGGCAGGAACAGGCGGGAGATCGAATCGTTGAAGTGGATCGCCCGGATCGCCTCGGCGAACGTCGGCGCCACGGTCAGGACCTCGATCTTGTCGCACCGCTTCCCGGCGGCCTCGGACAGCGGGATGCTGTCGGTGACGATCACCCGGTCGAACACCGACTCCTGGATCCGGGTCACGGCGTTGCCCGACAGGACCGGGTGGGTGGCGAGGGCGATGATCCGCTTGGCACCCGCCTCCTTCAGCGCCGCTCCGCCCTTGCACAGCGTGCCTGCGGTGTCGACCATGTCGTCGACGATGATCGCCACCCGATCCTTGACCTCGCCGATGATGTGCAGGACGTCCGCCTCGTTCGGGGCCGAGCGCCGCTTGTCGATGATCGCGAGACCCGCGCCGAGCCGCCGGGCGTAGCTGCGCGCCCGCTCGACCCCGCCCGCGTCCGGCGACACGATGACCGTCTCGGTCGCGTCGGTGGTGACGAGGTTGTCCTTCACGTACTGGAACAGCGTGGGCTGCGCGTACAGGTTGTCGACCGGGACGTCGAAGAACCCCTGGATCTGCCCGGCGTGCAGATCCATCGTCAGCACCCGGTCGACCCCGGCGGCTTGGATCAAGGTGGCGACGAGCTTGGCGGTGATCGGCGCCCGCGGCTGGACCTTGCGATCCTGGCGCGCATAGCCGAAGTACGGCATCACCGCGGTGATCCGACCGGCGGAGCTGCGGCGGCAGGCCTCCGCCATGATCAACAGCTCCATCAGGTTGTCGTTCGAGGGAGCGCAGGTCGACTGGACCAGGAACACGTCCCGACCGCGGACGTTCGCGCCGATCTCGACGCGGATCTCGCCGTCGGAGAACCGCCCCACCATCGACTCGGCGAGCGGCTGGCCGAGCCGCTGACAGATCCGACGGGCCAGACCGTGGTTCGCGTTCCCGGTGAACAGCATCATCTCGCCCTGCATCCGAGCTCCCGTGCGTGAACGTCCGGCCGGAGATTGGGGCGGCAGGATTCGAACCTGCGGATACCGGAGTCAAAGTCCGGTGCCTTAGCCGCTTGGCGACGCCCCAAGGCGGGTGGAACGTAATGGGGCGACCCGCGACGGGCCAGGATCGGTCAGCTCGGCTGGCGGAGCTTGCGGACCGCGTCGCGCAGCCCGTCGACGGTCAGCTCGAACATCGGGAACAACGCGCCGATCGCGCCGACGGTCGGGTGCTCCCAATACCGCCGGGGATCGGGGTTCAGCCACACCGACGACGGCGCCCTGGACCTCAGGCGCTTCAGCCAGTCGATCCCGGCGAGCGCGTCGGTCCCCGGCCACGAGAACGCGCTGAACAGCTCGTACGGCGCCATCGACGCGTCGCCGACCACGATCACCCGGTGGCGCGGCCCGAACGTCGCGAGGACCTCCTCGGTCGGCTTGCGGTGGAGCTGGGCGATGTCGGTGTACAGCGCGCCGTACACGCAGTTGTGGAAGCTGTAGGAGGTGAAGCTCTTGAACCCCTTGGTGCGCGCCGCGGCCGAGAACAGCCGGCTGACGGTCTCGTGGTGCGGCGACATCGAACCGCCCGCGTCCATCAGCACCACGAGGTGGACCTGATTGATCCGGGCCTTCTGCTCGACGAGCTCGATCTCGCCGGCGTTGCTCGCGGTCCGGTCGATCGTGGCGTCGAGGTCGAGCTCGGTGTCGCCCTCGCGGGTCAGCTTGCGGAGCGTGCGCAGCGCGACCTCGAAGTCGCGGACGTCGATCGTCCGGTCGGTCCGGTAGCCCTCCCACGCCCGCTCCATCGCGAGCCCGACCGCGCTCCGGCCCCCGCCCTCGCCGCCGACCCGGATTCCCCGCGCGGCGCGCCCCGAGTGGCCGAACGGGCTGGTCCCGCCGGTGCCGACCCACTTCGAGCCGCCGTGGTGCTCCTCCTTCTGCTCGCGGAGCCGATCGAGCAGGGTGCGCCACAGGTCTTCGTCGCGGATCCCGGGATCGACGCGCTCGCCGGCGGCGTCGGCGGCCCGGGCCAGCCACTCCTCGAGCTTGCTGCGGAGCTCGTCCGAGATCACCGCGTCGCGGAACGCAGCGGCGAACGCGAGATCGTACCGATCGAAGTCGGCTTCGGACCGGCACAGGACCGCTCGGCCGATCGCGTACGCCTCGTCCGGGGTGGCGGCGATCCCGCGCTCGAGCGCGACGAGGAACGTGTCCCACTCGCCGAGGCCGACCGGGACGCCGTGCGCTCGCAGGTGCAGCAGGAACTCCGAGAACATCAGCCCCTCCCACGACCGGCGAGCCGATCGCGCTCGGACGTCACCAGCGGGTACGGCGCGACCGCGGGCACCGGCAGCGACGCCGACACCTGCGTCCGGTTCGCCACCACCCACGGCGTCCAGTCCTCGACCCCGACCACCCAGTCCCGCGCGAACCGGGCGAGCACGCCGTCGCGCACCCCGACGCGCAGCGTCTCGTGGTCGAGCTCGGCTCCGGTCGGGTCGACGTCCGGGTGCCAGGCCAGCGTGACCTGACCGTACCGGGTGGCGAGGTGCCAGGCGTTGCGGCACGGGTAGACCCCGGGCTCCATCGCGGCGTGCACCGCCTGCCGGAGCACCGCGTCGAACCCGACCCGGCACAGTCGAACCGCGAGGATCCGCTCCCGTCCCGGTCGGGTCGCCCACCCGTTGCGCGCGAGCAGCGACGGCAGCGACAATCGGAACCGGGTCGTGCGATCGGTCCGCCAGGATCGTCCCCCGAACCCGCCGTCGCGCAGGGCGGCGTCGGCGACCGCGTCGGAGTGCGCTTGCCACACGATCACCGCGTCGTCGTCGTACGTGGCGAGCACGGTCCGTCGGTCAGGGACGGCCCGGGCGCACGACGTCAACGGGACGTCGATCACCACTGCCCCTGCCCCTGTCCCGGCTTCTTCGGGTGGAGATCCGCCTCCTGCTTCAGCAGCACGCCGAGGAACGGATCCTCGTTCCGGATCCGGTCCGGATCGAGGCCGGCGTGGACCAGGACCGTCAGCCAGTCGATCAGCTCGGACGTCGACGGCCGCTTCCGCAGCCCCTGTTTGCGCCGGAACGCGAAGAACCGGTCCAGCGCGGCGTCGAGCAGGGTCTGTTCGAGGTCCGGATGGTGAACCCGCACGATCCGCTGCATCTGCTCCCGATCCGGGAACGCGATGTAGTGGAACACGCACCGGCGGAGGAACGCGTCCGGGAGCTCCTTCTCGGCGTTGCTGGTGATGATCGTGATCGGACGATGCTTCGCCCGGATCGTCTCGTCGAGCTCGGGGATGTGGAACGCCATCTCGTCGAGTTCGCGGAGGAGATCGTTCGGGAACTCCACGTCCGCCTTGTCGATCTCGTCGATCAACATCACGACCGGGGCGTCGGCGACCAGCGCCCGGCCGAGCGGACCGAGCTTGATGTACTTGCGGATGTCGGACACGTCGCGATCGTTGAACCGGGCGTCGTTCAGCCGCTGGACCACGTCGTAGTGGTACAGACCGTCGACCGCCTTGGTGGTGGACTTGATGTGCCACGACATGAACTCGCGACCGAGCGAATCGGCGACGGCCCGCGCGAGCAGCGTCTTGCCGGTTCCCGGCTCGCCCTTCACCAGGAGCGGACGACGCAACGCCACCGCAGCGTCCACCACTTGCATCAGCGCAGGATCGGCGATGTAACTGGCGCTCCCAGCAAACTGCTCGAATCCGGCCATCATCCCTCCACCAGTCCCCCTAACCCCGCGGCTCCACCGTGTTACGAGAGGCGAGACCCGGTTGGTCGGGTCGGTAGAGTGCCCCTGCGGTCCCTGCACTACCACGAGCTGCACTGCTCGATTCGGAGCTTCCGGGCTCCGACGCAGCTCCGAGCGCACCAGGACGCGAGGCGGCGAAGCACAGAGGCGGGCCGAACGGAACGGGCCCGCGGAGAAACGGAAACTTGGAAAACAATCTAGCGGTATTGATCGACTTCGAGAACATCGCGGCAGGTACGGAAAAGGAAGGCCTCGGCCGGTTCGACGTGGAGACCCTGATCCAGCGGATCAAGGACAAGGGTCGGATCCTGGTCGCTCGGTCGTACGCGGACTGGGGCCGGTTCAGCCGGTTCAAGCAGAGCCTGCTCACCGCGAACGTGACGATGATGGAGCTCACGTCGCACGGGATGCAGGACAAGAACCGCGCGGACATCGCGATGGTCGTCGACGCGCTCGAGCTCGCGTTCACCCGCGCGTACGTCGACACGTTCGTCGTGGTCAGCGGTGACTCCGACTTCACCCCGCTCGTGCTGAAGATGCGCGAGCTGAACAAGCGGGTGATCGGGATCGGCACCCGGAAGAGCACGTCGCGCCTGCTGATCCAGGCGTGCGACGAGTTCATGTTCTACGACTCGGTGGTCCAGCCGAAGTCGAAGCGGCGGAAGACGGCCGGCCAGAGCGACGAGGTCGCCGCGGCGATCGCGGTCCTCGAGGAGGCGATCGACGGTCTGCAGCGCGAGAACCCGGACCCGCCGCTCGCGAGCGTCGTGAAGTCCGCGGTCCTGCGGAAGCTGCCCGACTTCAACGAGTCGGATCTCGGATTCAGCTCGTTCGCGCGGTTCCTGGAAGCGGCCGAAGAGACCGGCGTGGTGCGGATCATCCGCGACAACAAGTCCGGCGGGTACCGGGTCGACACGGCCGAGGAGAAGGAGCGCCCGGCGACCGAAGAGGTCGCGTCGGACGACACCGCGAGCGGTGACTGGGACGACCCGTACATGCCGAAGGGGACCGAGGCGTGGCAGGAGGTCCTCGAGCGGGCCAACCTGACGATCATGTCCGGCCCGACGCGGATGGCGACCCTCGAGGCGCTGACCTCGGTGGTGGCCGAGCGGAACAAGAAGCGCCGGAAGACCACCGCGCAGTTCGTCCGCGAAGACGTGAAGAAGAAGCTGCGGCGCACCCACCCGGATCTGCCGGCCGGGCTGCTCAAGGAGCTGCTCGACGCGCTGATGGCCGCGGGCGAGCTGATCCACCGCGACGGCACCGCGATCCGGTCCGGCACGGCTCCGTTCACCCTCCAGAAGGACGCCGAGGAGCTGAACGAGTCGGTGGTCCGGCTGTACCTGGCGCACCTGCGCGAGGCCGGCTGTGATCTGACCGACACCCGCCTCCTCGCCGACCTGATGTACGGCGACGCCGACCGCCGGCGGGAGATCGAGGAGACCCTCGCGTATCTCCTGACCGAGGGCGAGAACGGCGCCCAGCTCGATGACCTCGACCTCGACGACCTGCTCGTGCCCGCCGGCACGAAGTCGATCGACGTCGACGCCGCCCCGCGCGAGCGCGACCGCGGTCGCCACGAGGATCGCGACCTCGCGTCCGAGCCGATCCCGGTCGACGAAGACGGGCTGCTGCTCGAGACCCCGACCAAGAAGAAGCGGGTCCGGAAGACGACCAAGGCCGAGCCGGTCGAGGCCGCGCAGGGCTCTCTCCCGGTCGCCGCGGACGAGGCGCCGAAGAAGTCCACCCGCAGCCGGTCGCGCAAGAAGAAGAGCGACGACGACGGCGGCGACCTGTCGGACCTCGACGCGCTGCTCGAGCCGCAGCCGTAGCGCGACGCGGGGGGGACGAACCGCCCCCTCCCGTCACCGCGGTCACCGCTGGGGCAACCCGGTGGTGACCAGCTGCTTCCGGGCTTCGGCCCGCTCGATCGCGAGCTCGACCAGCCGCGCCACCAGCGCCGTCGGCGGGAGCCCGCTCGCCTCCCACAGCTTCGGGTACATCGAGATCGCGGTGAACCCCGGCAGGGTGTTGATCTCGTTCACGTACAGCGCCCCGTCGGGCGCGAGGAACAGGTCGACCCGCGCGAGGCCTGCGCAGTCGAGCGCCCGGAACGTCGCGAGCGCCAGGCGCTGGACCTCGGCGATCCGATCCGGCGCCAGGTTCGCCGGGATCGCGATCGTGGCGCCACTCTCGTCGATGTACTTCGCGGTGTAGGAGTAGAACCCGTCCGGGTGGTCGACCACGATCTCGCCGGGGATCGACGCGATCGGATCGTCGTTGCCGAGGACCGAGCACTCGATCTCGCGGACGTTCGGGACCCCCTGCTCGACCAGCACCTTCCGGTCGTACCGGAACGCGTCGTCGATCCCGGCAGCGAGGCCCGCGACGTCCTTCGCCCGGCTGACCCCGACGCTCGATCCGAGGTTCGCCGGCTTCACGAACGACGGGAACCCGAGCGCTCCGGCCTCGGCGAGGACCGCGTCGCGATCCCGGGCCCAGTCGACCGCGCGGATCGTGACGTGCGGGACCAGCGGCAGCCCGGCGTCGCGGAGCAGCCGCTTCATCACGTCCTTGTCCATCCCGACCGCCGACCCGAGCACACCGGCGCCCACGTACGGCACGCCGGACAGCTCGAGCAGCCCCTGGACGGTGCCGTCCTCCCCCATCGGGCCGTGGAGGACCGGGAACACCACGTCGACCGCCTGGTCGGGCGCGCCGCCGATCGCGAGCGTCCCGCCGAGGTGCGCCGGGAGGGCCACCGGCGGGGCCGCCTCGTTCAGCTTCGCGAGCCGCGGATCGCGCGCCGCGGCGAGCAGCAGCGACTCCTGCTGGAGCAGCCACCGCCCGGAGCGGTCGATCCCCACCAGCGTCACCTCGAACCGGTCGCGATCCAGCGCCGCCACGACGTTCCGCGCGGACAGGATCGAGACCTCGTGCTCGGCGGAGCGGCCGCCGAACAACACCACCACCCGGATCTTGCGGTTCATGCCGAGACGGTACCACCGTCTCGGCGAACCCCGACAGGTCACCGGCGGTTCACTGGCCTCAGCGGCAGGTCTGGTCGATCGGGGTGAGGTTCAGCGGCTCGCAGAACACGAACGGGAAGTAGTAGCACCCGGTGCCGAAGTTCGCGGTCTCGCCGCAGCCGGGCGCGTTGATCTCCCACCCCTGGGTGAAGATGCACTCGAACGCCGGGAACGGACCGGTGTGGCACTCGAAGTCGACGGTGCGGTTGTCGATCTTCGACTGGACGTTGTCGCAGTCGTAGTCCCAGCTCCCGTCGCCGCGGTCGTCGTAGAAGTACTGCGTCTGACCCGGGAACGCGTCGGTGTTCGCGTCGTAGCAGTCGCCGTCGACCACCGCGTCGTACCCGGAGGTCGGGTTCGGGGCGCACTGGCAGCGGGAGGCGGAGGTGCCGAACCCGTCGCCGTCCTCGTCGAGGTAGAACGTGGTGCAGCCGATCGCGTTGTTGTCGTCGAGGCGACCGTCGCAGTCGTCGTCGACGCCGTTGCAGAACTCCTGGGCGCCCGGGAACACGTCCGGATCGGTGTCGTCGCAGTCGTCGCCGCCGACGAGGATCGCGTCGTGGCCGTCCGCGTCCACGTCGACCAGGTCGCCGCCGACGCAGTCGTCGTCGTTGCCGTTGTACGGGACCTCGGCGGCACCCGGGAACACCGTGACGCTCACGTCGTCGCAGTCGCCGTCGCACGACGAGAACCCGTCGGTGTCGCGGTCCGCGGGGTCGAGCGACGCGTCGGCGTCGTCGCAGTCGAGGTCGCAGGTCGAGAACCCGTCGCCGTCGGCGTCGTCGACGTTGAGCGCGGCCGACGCGTCGTTGCAGTCGTTCGCGCAGGTCGAGGCGCCGTCGCCGTCTGCGTCGTCGAGGTTCAGCACCGGGTTGCCGTCGTTGCAGTCGCCGTCGCAGGTCGAGGCGCCGTCACCGTCGGCGTCGTTCACGTTCAGCGCGGCCGACAGGTCGTCGCAGTCGCCGTTGCAGCTCGTGGTGGCGTCGCCGTCCACGTCGGCCGGGGTCAGCAACGCGTCGCCGTCGTCGCAGTCGAGGGTGCAGGTGCTGAACCCGTCGAGGTCGAGGTCGTCGAGGTTCAGCGCGGCGTCGTTGTCGTCGCAGTCGTTCTCGCACGAGCTGATGCCGTCACCGTCGTTGTCTTCGGGGGTGATCAGCGGGTCGGCGTCGTTGCAGTCGCCGAGGCAGGACGTCCAGCCGTCGCCGTCGATGTCGAGGATGTTCTGGCCGGCGGCGCCGTCGTTGCAGTCGCCGTCGCAGGTGGTGGCGCCGTCGCTGTCGGCGTCGAGCACGTTGAGCACCGCGTTCGCGTCGTCGCAGTCGCCCTCGCACGCCGAGGCGCCGTCGTGGTCCACGTCGTCCGGCGATTGGACCGGGTCCGCGTCGTCGCAGTCGCCCTGGCAGGTGCTGAACCCGTCGAGGTCGAAGTCGGCGGGGCTCAGCCCGGGGTTCGCGTCGTCGCAGTCCTGCTGGCAGGTGCTGAACCCGTCACCGTCACCGTCCCGCGGGTTCAACGCCGGGTCCGAGTCGTCGCAGTCGCCCGGGTCGACCGAGGTGCAGGCCTGGTTGACGCTGTCGACGCAGCTCACCGCGGTGCAGAAGCAGTCGCCGTCGTTGTCGTACACCGACAGGCCGTCGTCGATCGCCCCGTTGCAGTCGTTGTCGAGCCCGTCCGCCTGCTCGGCCGCGGACGGGAACACCGTGCCGTTCGCGTCGTCGCAGTCGTCGACCGGGAGCGGGCCGGGGTACGCGGGGCAGGCCTCGTCGACGTGGCCGTCGACGTCGAGGTCCTTGTCGTCGACCACCCCGTTGCAGTCGTTGTCCTTGAGGTCGCACGACTCGGCGAGGCCGGGGTGCACGTCGGGGTCTGCGTCGTCGCAGTCGCCGGCGGCGGTGGTCCAGCTGTCGAGGTCCTCGTCCCCCTGGTTCGGGTCCTGGACGATCACCACCACCGGGAGCGAGTCGACCGCGTTGCCGTCGTCGTCGGTCACCGTCAGGTACAGGTTGTGCGACCCGATCGGGGCGTCGGTCCAGGTCGCGACCGTGGCCCCGGCGGCCGACGGGTTGCCGCTCGCGAGCTCGACCCGGGCCCCCCCGGTCGCCGGCTCGGCCCCCCACGACACGTGGAGCGAGTCCGACGGCTGGTTCGGGTCGGACACGATCCCGCTGAGCTCGATCACGTCGCCCGGATCGAACGCAGCGCCCTGCGTCGGCAGCGCGATCTCGGCGGTGGGCAGGTAGTCCGCGAGCTCGATCACGATCGACACCGACGCCACCGCGCGCAGATCCGCGGTGTCGGTCACGGTGAGCGACAGCGCGTGCGGGCCCGGCGCGAGGGTGCGGGTGAACTGGGTGATCCCGTCGGCGTCCGGCGGCGCCTCGGCCAGGGTCGCGAGCGGCTCGCTCACCGCGTCCGACGACCAGACCAGCGACACGATGTCGTCGATGCCGTCAGGATCGGCGACCACCCCGACCAGGCGGACGTCGTCGAGCTCGGAGAACACGTCGCCGTCGCCCGGCTCGGTGATCGACACCACCGGCGGACGGGGCAGCTTGTCCGAGATCCCGACGTCCTGCGAGCAGGCGACCAGGGTGAGCACGACCGACGACCACAGCGGAGCGCGGGGGAACGCTCGCATCCGAACCTCCAGGCGCGACCTCCGACGACGTCGCGCGTCCGATCCATCAAACCTCAGAAGTCTCTTTCACGGGAACGCCCGGGACGACTCCCTCCCTGGGGAGGGGGAATTCACGTTCCCGACGCCGGCGGGGCGTAGGTGAACCCGCCCGGGGGCACCACGATCTGCCGGACCGACCGGATCGCGCGTCCGTCGGTGGCGAGGTGCGACGCGCGCTCGACCAGCCGATCCAGCTCGTCGCGGCGCAGCGGGCGATCCACCGCCGACAGGTCGTACGCGACGCCGATCGGGAAGTCCCGGTGGGTCGACCCGAGGTTGCTCGCCTCGGCCTCGAAGATCGCGTCGTCGACCGCCTTCTTGGTCCCGCGACTGACGGAGTGGCACACCGCGAGCACCGCCTGCCCCTCGACCTGCTCGCCGAGGCTCAGGGTGGCGCGCGGCTCGAACACGCAGTCCCGCAGGTCGCCGTGGCGCGAGAACCGCTCGATCGTCGACGCCACCCGGCGCGCGATCCGCGGCTGGGCCTCGAGGGTCGCGGCGCCCACGTGCGGCGTGCACGCGATCCGCGGCTCGCCGGCGTACGGGTTCTGCCAGGTCTTCTCGCCGGGCGCCGGCTCCTGCGGGAACACGTCGACCGCCGCGTACCGGATCCCGCCGGACCCGACGGCGTCGAGCAGCGCCGCGGTCGAGTGGAGGTTGCCGCGCGCGAGGTTCAGGAACACCCGCGGCGAGGGGGACGGCCGATCCGCGCCGAGCTGCGCCAGCACCGGGTCGAGCAGCCCGGCGTTGTCGTTGTCCCACGCGTCGCGGGCCGAGGTGTGGACGGTCACGAGGTCGGACGACCGGAACAGCTCGGCGAGCGAGCCGCACGACGTCCAGCCCATCTCGAGCCCGACCTCCTGCGCGACCGGGCGGGTGTCGAAGAACTGGATCCGCATCCCGAGCGCCTCCGACGCCCGCGCGACCTGCCGCCCGATGTTCCCGAGCCCGACGATCCCGAGGGTCTTGCCGAGGACCTCGAACCGGCCGCTCTCGGACTTGTCCCACCCGTGGTTCCGCATCGCGGCGTCGGTCTCGTACAGCCGGCGCGACAGGGCGACGAGGTGCCCGATCGCGAGCTCCACCACGCTGCGCCCGTTGGAGATCGGGTCGTTGAACACCATCACGCCGGCCTCGGCGCACGCGTCCTTGTCGACCGAGTCGGTGCCGATGCAGCACAGCTGGACCGCGTACAGCTCCGGGCACGCCTCGATCACCGCCCGGGTGACCGGCACCCGGCTGCGCTTGAACAGGACCTGGGCCCCGGTCGACCGCAGGGCCTCGATCAGGGCTTCGTCCGACCGCACGGCGTCGACCCGGGTCGCCTTGATCCCGGCCCGCTCGAGGAACCCGTCGAGCGAGGCGTGGGGCGACTCGATCACGAGCGCCGAATCGAACGGGTGGAGCCGAATTCGAGCCATCGGGGCCTCCGGCCGCTCCACGTAGCCCTCCGGCCGGGTGGTCGCTACCGGTCGACGATCACCCTACTCGGCCGGCTCGTGGAGCCAGGTCGGCAGGCCCGGGGCGTCGAACCCGTCGCCGGCGCGGTCGATCCACACCGGGTTCGTCAGGGCGAACGGCCGGATCGCGAACTCGCGCGGGACCGGGACCGCCGGGTCGATCAGCTGGGACACGGCCTCGATCCCGCCGAGCGCCTCGGTGACGACCTCCTGCAGATCGACGTACGGGATCTCGACCGGGGTGAACAGCGGCGCCAGATCGCCGTCGCCGGCGACCGCGATCACGTACCAGGAGTCCTTGTCGGGCTCGAGCGCGATCGTCTCGTGGAACCGGAGCGCGTCCGTCGTGTCCTCGACCGCCCACTCGCGGATCAGCGTGCCGTTCTCGTACAGCTCGACCCGGTCCACCGGGATCCACGACGGGGCCTGGACGTCGACCTCGAGCTGATGGGCCCCCTCCCCGGTCACCTCGGACCCGAGCGGCTCCCCGTCGATCCACATCCGGACGAACGGGCCGTAGCTCGCCACCACCCGGTGGGCCCGGACGGCCTCGGCGACCGCCTGATCGTCGAGGAACGCGGGATCGTCTTCGTCGATCAGGACGAAGTTCCGCGGGCACCCGGCCTCGGTGCTCGAGGTGCCGTGGGTGTCGCTGTTCCCGAGGGCGGTGTATCGAAACCCGAGGTTCAACAAGGTGAACCAATCGTCGACGTGCCCCTCGAACCCCGGCGCGAGGGTGATCGTCCCGTCGATCAGCTGCTGCTGCTCGTCCATCGTCCGGGTCATGAACTGCCACACGTCCGAGCCGCCGGTCGGGAACGCCTCGAGCTCGGGGCGGGTCGGGGTGCGGATCAGCTCGAACCGCTTGCCGTTCAGCAGCTCGAGCCCGTCGAAGTCCCACGAGATGTTCGGGCTGGCCAGCAGCGGGTTCGTGAGCGACAGCAGCGGCTGCTCGACGTTCGGGAGTCCCGGTTCGCCCGCCTTGCCGGGCTGGCCACCGTACGGATCGAACCCGTACTGGTCGAAGTACCCGAGGATCCCGTCGCGCGGGTGCCCGACGAACACGAACGGATCTCGGCCGCCGGCCTTGCCCATCGTCCGGAGGGAGTCGATGATCTCCTGGGGGTTCTTGCCGGTCCAGTCGACGCCCTCACGGCCGCCGCCCGCCTCGGCCAGGAAGTCCTGCGACAGCGGGAACGCGAGGAAGTGGCCGATCTCGACGGTGGTGGTCTCGTTGCCGACCGCGGTCTGGACCCAGTCCTCGACCCCGAGCTGCTCGACCGTCGGGGCGTAGTCGACGAGGTAGTCGTGGTCGGTCGACGCGAAGAACTCGACCCCCTCGGCGACCATCGTCCGGACGCGGTCGGCGAGCAGGACCCCCGAGTCGTGCGACGCCTCGGCGTGGACGTGGAGATCGGCCGAGATCCACCCGGCGGTGTCGACGCTGCGGATCACCTGCAGATCGAGCTTCGCGCCGTGGGCCGCGTCGATCGTGAACGGGGCGGACCGATCGAGCTCGTACTCCATCCCACGGGTGGCGATCGCGGTGTAGGTGCCGGGGGCGAGCTCGACCTCGCCGCGCCCGTACAGGGAGAACACCACCGCCTCCGGGGCCCCGGCGACGTACCCGTCTCCGAGGACCGGATCGAGGGTCGGCGGCTTCCCGTCTTGCCGGAACAGCGAGACCTTCGCCGGGACCTCCCTGCCCGTCTCGTCCCGGACCGAGAACGTCAGGACCCCGAACCGACCGGCGGCGACGGTGACCGCGGCGTCGCCTCCCTGCTTCACCTCGACCCGGACCCGATCGGTCGGAGGCCGGCCGCGCGCGTGCGCCACGAGCTCCCACGTCCCGACCGGCAGCCGCCCGGCGAACGAGCCGTCGGGGGTGTGGTCGTCCGGGTCGACGTCGGTGCGGAACTGGCTCCACGGCTTGTCGGCGCCGGGCTCGTACACGAACACGTCGATCCCCGACACCGGCGCGCCGGTGGTGGCCTCGAGCACCGCGCCGTGGACGTTGCCGAACGGGATGCTCCGCGCCTCGAGGTACTGGTCGACGATGCTGCCCACGTCGCCGTGCCCGACGAAGAAGTACCGCTCGTAGGTGTACGTCTGGCCGGGCGGGAACCGCTCGGGGGTGCCGTCGCCGTCCGTGCCGCCGCCGACCGCCACCGTCTGCGACGCGGTGAACAGCGGGACCCACAGCGCTCCGTCCTTCGGCGCGATCCCGTAGCTGACGCCGTCGGCGACCCCGGCGAGGAACGGGAACTCGAACGGGGCGAGGAACGTGTTCTCCCCGGCCGACATCGAGTCGTACACGGCGCCGTCTTCGTCGAACCCGATGCCGGACGCGAACACATCGACCGAGCCGCCCTGGAGGTAGAAGTCCCCCACCACCACCCCGGACTCGATCGCCCAATCGATCAGGGGGAACGTCTGGTCCTGGTACGGGATGTCCGACGCGGGCGCCGGATCGTCCGTTGGGCCGGGGACGGCGCCGCCGCCCGGGACGGTGGCGATCGTGGTGCGGAGCGTGAACCACGGCTGATCCGGCCGGGCGACCACGTCGGTCCACAGGTAGAAGTCGGGCGCCCCGACGATCCCCCACAGCGCGCCGAGCAGCGACAGGAACGGCTCACCCGGGCCCTGGATCCGGACCACCGCCTCGCCGTCGGAGCCGTCGGAGACGATCCGCACCGCGTCTGCGTCCTCCGGCGGGTGGGCGACGTTCATGTTCGCGGTCGGGAACAGCTCGGCGAGCTGATCGCGCCCCCGGCCCCCCGCGGCCTCGGGGTCCGACCGGACGAGATCGGCGTCGACCAGGCCTCCGCCGTACAGCCCGGGGCCGAGGCTGTTCCGGGCGTCGAGGATCGCGATCCGGGCGTGATCGTTCTCCATCACGAAGTCGCCGGGGCGCGCGACCGCCTTCGGCCCCCCGATCGCCTCGTCGAGGGAGCCGATCCGGTACGCGCGCGCTCGACCCCCCGCGGGATCGTGGCACGCGAGCACCGATGGGAGCAGCGCGAGGAGGACGGACCGGGTCGACGGATTCAACATGGCGGGTATCTTAACGGCCCTGGAGGGGTGTGGATGACGCCGGTGATGTGGTCGACGGTGGCGGCGTTCGCGCAGGAGCCGGCGGACGACGGGGGTTCGCAGGCGGTCGGAGGGTCGCTCGCGGGGTGGGGCTCGGTCCCGATCGCGACGGACGAGGAGCGCGCGGACGGGGTCACCCACCTGTGGGGCCAGGTCCAGGTCTGGACCACGGTGTTCGACCAGGACGTGGATCCGCAGGCGGATCCGGCGACCTACGGTGATCCCGAGGCGGATCCCGGGTTCTCGCTCCGGCGCGCCCGGATCGGGGTCGACGGGTACGTGCCGATGGGCGCCCTCGGCGGCGCGTCGCAGGTCGACTACGCGCTGGCGCTCGGGGTCAGCGCCCCGTACGACGTGCTGAGCGAGCCGACGCCGGACGTGGAGCTGGTGGACGCGTTCGGCCGGTGGGCCCTGCCGACCGGGGTCGGGGTGACCAGCGCGGCGCTCGGGCTCCAGCGGGTCCCGTTCTCGCGCGAGTCGATGATGTCGAGCGCGAACCTCGTGTTCGAAGAGGTGTCGGTCGGGACGTACTGGCTGACCCCGAGCCGGGAGGTCGGCGCGACCGTGTCCCAGTCGGTGCTCCTCGGGGACGGCGAGCTCGCGCCTCAGCTGCTGGCGCGGATCGGCGGGTTCAACGGCTCGGAGGACCTGTTCGGCGACACCGGTCCCGGGCTGCTCGGCACCGGCCGGCTCGAGTTCTCGCTCGGCGACACCTACCGCACGTGGAGCCCGAGCAAAGACCCGGCGATCGGGATCGGCGCCGCCGCCCTGCGCGACACCCAGCCGTCGACCCGCACCACCTCGATCGAGGCGGACCTGCTGGCGCGGATCAGCCTGGTGACGCTGTCGGGAGAGGTCGTCACCTCGCGGATCCGCCCGACCAACACCGACGTGACCGATCCGTCCGTGGTCGACAACACCGGTCGGCTCGGGTGGCACGCCCAGCTCTCGGTGTGGCTGCCGATCGACGGCGACGACGGGATCGAGCTCGCCGGGCGGTTCGCGACCTACGACGACGCGGTGAAGCGCGACACGAACGGGGACGTGGCGATCCTCCACGCCGGGGCCACCTGGCGGAACCTCCTGCCGAAGGTCGACCTCGGCGCCGGGTTCGTCCACCGGATCGAACCCGACGACGCGCCGAACGACACGATCCGCCTGTGGACCCAGATCCGTCCGGATGTCCGGTTCTGACGGCGCGACCCCGGATCGGGTCACGGACCCGGTGCCCACCCGGTCCGCCGCGGCTACACTGCCTCGCGTCTGCCTAGTGCAAGGAGCCACCGATGGGGTCGGACGACACCGACGACGATGATCAGCCGACGATCCGGGTGCCGATCCAGGTCGCGTTCGACGGGTTGCTGTCGGCGATCGACGCGAAGGCCGAAGCGAGCGACGTGACGCTGTCCGCCGGCGCCTCGGAGGACGCGGTCCAGTTCGCCGAGCAGGCGCTCGGGGTGACGTTCCCGGCCGAGGTCCGCGCGTTCTTCCTCCGCCACGACGGCGGCCCGGACGGCGCGATCGTCGTCGGGGGCACCTCGCTGCTGTCGCTCGCGAAGATCGTCGACCGGTGGGGGACGTGGACCGAGAAGCTGTCGGTCCCGATCGGCGCCGACGCTGCTGGCGCCCACCACGTGGTGGATCTGTCCCCCGGCGAGGGCGGCCGGCGCGGCCAAATCCGGCGGATCGCGGCGGATGGCGGGTCGACGGTCGTGGCCCCGAGCCTGCTCGCGTGGCTCGGCGGCGCGACCTGGGGCAAGTAGCGCCGCGCCGGTTCGGGAGCGCCCGCGCCGGTTCCGGAGCGCCCGCAGCCTACGGGGTGAACGCGAAGAACGTGGTCAGGTCGCCGACCTCGACCCCGCTCACCTCGACCGGGGTGGTGTCGTTGATCCGGAACACGCCGGTGCCGTCGTCGGTCGCGACGCCGAGCGAGGTCCAGACCCCCTCGACCTTCCCGAACACCTCCCACTCGGTGTCCGACCGGAAGTCGATCCCGTAGCCGCCGTCGGACGGGCGCTCGATGTCGTCGGGGCAGTCGTCGGCGATGAACTCGAACGGGCCGCGGAACACCCGATCGCACCCGTCGCAGCTGTCGGCGGGATCCTGAACCAGGGCCGCGGTGATGTGGACGTCGCAGTCGCCGTACCCGCCGAGCTCCGCCAGCGCGTTCGCGTCGAACGAGATCAGCGTCTCGAACGCGAGCTCGGTCGGCAGGGCGCACTGCTCGTCGGCGTCGCAGTCGGTGTCGTCGCAGTCGGCCGCGCCGTCGGCGTCGTCGTCGACGCCGTCGTCGCACACCGCCTCGGTGCCGGGGGTCGTGCCGTCGTCGTCGTCGTCGCCGGCCGGGGTCGTGCCGTCCGTGGTCGCGTCGTCGTCGTCGCCACCCTCCACCAGCGTCGCGGGGCAGCCGGCCCATCCGAACACCAGGCAAACCGTGATCGTCGCTCTCGACATCCCGACCTCCGGCGCGCGTTGTACCCGATCCGGGGTTGGCTCGTGCAAAAATGAGGTTCACCGGTCCAACGTGACCACGCATCCGTCGGTCACGTGGAGCGCGTCCAACCGGCCGGTCGGATCCCACGGCTGGCGGTGCTCGCCGTCGTGGAACCGGATCAGCCACCGGGGCTCGGCCGGGTCGACCAGCGCCTCGAGCAGCGCGCCGGCGGTCGCGTCGGCGGCGATCGACACCGGCAGCGCCACCAGATCCTGCGCCCGGGTCGGGTAGATCACCGTGAGCCGCACGGTGTTGTCGCGCCCCCGGAACAGGATCGGCGCCGGCGCGATCCGCCCGTCCGCGAGATCCGCCAGCAGCAACCGCGTCGGCGGCGGTCCCGGCGGCAGGTGGACCTCGACCTCGAGCCGACGGGTGGCCTCGGCGGCGAACCGCCCGATCGCGTGGAGCTCGCACGCCAGCGCGTCGTGCGGGGACAGCCGGCCGCCGCCCCCAGCGACCAGCGGCAGGTGGACCCGAGCGTGCCCCAGCGCGACCGCCTGGCGCAGGAAGTCGAGCACCGCGGTGTGGACGAACCCGGTGCGGCCGTACGCGCCCTCCTCCTGGCCGAACAGCAGCCACCGCGGCTCGTCGTCCGGCCACCGGACCGCCCGGCCCGGGATCGCGCCGGCGAGCCGCGGCGCGGCGTCGTGCCCGTACACCGCCGCGAACGTCGCCCCCGCCAGGGTCCGCGGTCGAGGGTCCGCCCCGACCGGGACCGCCGTCCCGACCGACACCGCGAGGGCGTCCGCGGTCCCTGCCGGCAGCCGGGTCGCCGACACGGTCACCCGCACCAGGCCGATCCCGACGGTGATCGACAGCTCGCGGGTCGCGGGGGCGCCCCCGGTCGACCGATCCATCGGGGAGACCGTCGCGTCGCGGATCATCGCCGCCAGGGCCGCGTCGGCGTCGGTCCAGCCCGGGGTCGCGATCGTCCGGATCCCGTACGAGC
>JBEBJW010000004.1:0-23831 GCA_040079715.1 Myxococcota bacterium
TCGTACGCTGGGTACGCGCCCTCGGCCCGTCGCGCATGCCTGCGGCATGCCCTCCCGACCCGCGAACGAGCCTGCCTCAGCGTGCTCGGTCCGACTACCTGATCGGTGCTCTGGTCGACGGCCACCTGGTCCGCCGGTGGTCGGTGTCCGGGTTCGCCGCGGCGTTCGCGCTGTCCCACCGGATCGCGGCGATCGCCGACCGCGAAGATCACCACCCGGTGGTCCGGTTCGGTCCGGACTGGCTCGAGGTCGAGCTGTGGACCTGGTCGACCGGCGGCCTGACCCACCAGGATCTCGCGCTCGCCGGTGCGATCGACCGGGTCGACGCGGTCCCGGCTCCTTCGGCGGAGGACCCGGCGCCGTGAACCTGCTGCTCGACGGCTACTCGCTGCTGTTCCGCGCGTTCTACGCCCTGCCGCCGATGAACACCCGCGACGGGGCGCCGACCAGCGCGCTGTACGGGGTGTCGGTGCTCCTGTGCAAGCTGCTGCGCGAGCACCGGCCGACCGCGGTGGCGCTGGCGCTCGACGCCCCCGGCCCGACCACCCGCCAGGTGTCGTACGCGGCGTACAAGGCCGGGCGGGCACCCACGCCCGACCCGCTCCGGGCGCAGATCGCGCGGCTGCCGGAGCTGGCGGCGGCGCTCGGCGCCCCGGTCCACCGGGTGCCCGGGTGGGAGGCCGACGACATCCTCGCCACGCTGACCCGCCGGGTGAAGCCGACGATCGTTGTCACCGGCGACACCGACCTGCTGCAGGTCGTGGACCCCGACACCGCGGTGCTGTTCGTCGGGCAGCGGCAGAAGGACCACGTGCTGTACGACGTCGCGGCGGTCCAGGCCCGGTACGGGTTCGATCCGGCGTTCGTCCCGACCTACAAGGCGATGGCCGGCGACGCGAGCGACAACCTCCCGGGGATCCCGGGGATCGGCGCGAAGACCGCGGCGCGGCTGATCGCGGCCCACGGAGACGCGGCGGGGATCCTGGCCGGGCGCGGCTCCGAGACCCCGAAGATCCGCGCGATCCTCGACGCCAACGCCGAGGCGCTGGTCCGGTGGGAGTCGATGGCGCGGGTCCGCGAGGATCTGCCGCTCGACGAGCCGCTGGTCGGGCCGATCGCCTCGTGGGACGGGCTGCGGAGCTGGTTCACCGCGCTCGAGTTCAAGAGCCTGGTGCCGCGGGTCGACGCCCTGCCGGCGCCGGGGACGCCGCGGTGAGCCAGGCGGCGACCTCGTCCGCCACCGCGTCGATCGCGGTCGCGCCACACAGCGACGCGATCAGCGCCCGCGGGACCTGACCCCGGCGGCCGACCCACGCGACCACGTCGGCGGCGATCTGGTCCGGGTCGAGGTCCTGGACGTGCTCCGGCACGATCCGTCGCCCCGCGAGCACGTTCGGCAGGGCGATCGCGTCGATCGTCAGCATCCGGCGCGCGATCGCGGCGGTCAGCGGGTGGACCCGGTACACGACCACCATCGGCACGTCGAGCGCCGCGAGCTCGAGCGTCGCGGTCCCGGACGCGACCACCGCCGCGTCGCACCCCGCGACGTCCGCCATCCGGTCGACGTACGCGACGTCGAGCCCGCCGAGCTCGACCCCCGGGGCCCGCGGCGCGACGAACCCCACGTCCGGCCAGACCCGCCGGAGCCGGCGGGCGACCTCGCGCAGCACCGGCCACAGCGCCTCGACCTCCGACCGGCGCGAGCCCGGGCACAGCGCGATCCGCGGCCGCCCGACCGCGGGCGCCGATCCGGGACGGATCGCGGCGGCGGGGTGGCCGACGAACAGCGCCCGGACCCGCCCCTCGAACCACGCCGGCTCGAACGGGAGCAGGCACAGGACCGCGTCGACCGACCGGGCCACGACGTCGACCCGCCCGGGCCTCCAGGCCCAGACCTGCGGGGCGACCCACTGGACCACTGGGATCCCACGCCGTCGGGCCCGGGGACCAGCGCCGCGCCGAGCACGGCCCCGCTGGGATCGGCCGCCGCCAGGTGCAGCCTCACGGCACCCGCGTCCCCGAGACCGCGACCACCGAGGTGCACACGTCGCCGGCGACGCCGTCGGCGTACGCGTAGCAGTCGTCCTCGTCGAGCGCGAGGTCCTCGAACTGCCCGGACCGCACCACGAGCGAGACCGACGCGGGATCCCCCTGCTGGTCGGCGACCACGTCGACCCACTCGATCGCGCACAGCCCGGCGAACGGCAGCACGGTGGTCAGCGCGCCGGCGAGGTGCCGCTCGGTCAGGGCCTCGGTCAGCCACACCGTGTCGGCCGGCGCCCCGCACGCGTCGGCCTCGTCGCACCAGTACAGCGAGGCGATGTCCGGCACGCCGCGATCGACCGCGACGAACAGGTACGGCGCCGGTGGATCGACCGGCGCGCGCTCGGCGTCGCACCCGTCGGCGGCGGTGGCCTCGACCGTCTCGACCGCGATCGCGCCGTGCCACGCGTCCAGCTGCGGATCCTGGCTGCACCCCACGAGCGAACCCAGCGCTCCGAGCGCCCAGCGCGCCCAGTCTGCGCGCCACCTGCCCACCGTCATCCGCCGCATCGTCACGACTCCCCCGCTACCACCGCCCGGATCCGCTCGGCGAGCTCGACCGCGCGGATCGCCGACCCCGACGACCCGAGGGCGGTGTTCCCCCGGACCGCCGTCGCGAACGACGACCACTGGCAGGTCAGCGCGTCCCGGTCCCCGCCGAGCGGCAGCTCGACCCCGTCCCGGGTCGCCCGGCCCGCCACGAGATCGAGCACCGTGCACGACGACACCTCGTAGCACCGCACGATCCGCTCCCGCTGGGTGGCGACCCGCGACGCGAGGAGGGTCGCGGTCATCCCGGCCGTGGTCCGGAGCTTGACGCTCACCGTGTCGCGCGCGCCGCTGGCGTCGATCCACGCGACCTCTGCGCCGCCGCCCCACCGGAGCACCAGATCGAGGTCGTGGATCATCAGGTCGAGCACCACGTCGACGTCGAGCCCGCGCCCGGTCGGCGGCGCGACCCGCCGGGCCTCGATCACCCGGGGACGCATCCCGCCGGCGGCCCGGATCGCCGGGTTGAACCGCTCGACGTGCCCGACCGCACACCGCGGCGAGTCGAGCGCCCGGGCGGCGTCGCCGGCGTGGGCCAGCGGCTTCTCGATCAGGCACCACACCCCGCGCGCCAGCAGCGGACCGGCGATCGCGGCGTGGGTGGTGGTCGGGGTCGCGATGACCGCGGCGTCGATCTCGTGCGGGACGTGGTCCGCGGTCCGGGCGCCGACCTCGTCCGCCACCGAGCGGGCCCGATCCGGCAAGGCGTCGACCACCACAAGCTCGACGCCGGGGTCGCGGGCCATCACCCGCGCGTGACGCGCGCCCATCGCCCCGCACCCGACCAGCGCGACGCGCAGCATCAGGACGCGTCCGCGCTCGCCACCCCGGACCGGCACACCCCGCGGGTCGTGGACCGGAGGAACGCGATCAGCTCGCGGACCTCCGCCACCTGCCCCCACGTCTCCTCGACCCGCCCGATCGCGGTCTTCCGCGGCAGATCGCTCACGAACAGCGTCCGCCACGCGTCCTTCAGCGCGGAGAACGTGGCGTCGTCGAGGCCGGCCCGCCGCAGCCCGATGATGTTCACCCCGTGGAGCCGCGCCCGGTCGCCCTGCGCGAGGGTGAACGGGGGGACGTCCTGGGCGCACATCGCCCCGCCGCCGATCATCGCGAGCCGACCGATCCGGGCGTGCTGGTGGACGGCGCACAGCCCGCCGAGGACCGCCCCGTCCGCCACGTCGACGTGGCCGGCGATCGCGGCCGAGTTCGCGAACATCGTGTCGTTGCCGACGATGCAGTCGTGGGCGACGTGGCTCGACGCCATGAAGTAGTTCCGGTCGCCGATCACCGTCTCGCCCCGGCCGCCGGCGGTGCCGCGGTGGGCGGTCGAGAACTCGCGGAACACGTTGTCGGCGCCGATCCGGAGGGTGGTCTTCACCTCCGGGTCGTGCTTCTTGTCCTGGGGAGGCCCCCCGAGCACCGCGTGGGCGTGGATCACCGTCCGGGGCCCGATCTCGGTGTCGCCCTCGATCACCGCGTGCGGACCGACCCGGACCCCGTCGTGCAGGCGCACCCCGCGGCCGATCACCGCGTACGCGCCGACCTCCACCTCGCCGAGCTCGGCCCCGGCCTCCACGATCGCCGTCGAGTGGATCACGTCGCCTCCTGTACCGTCGCGAGGAAGCTCCCGTCGGCGACCCGCTCGCCGCCGACCGTCGCCCGCCCGTCGAACAACCAGATCCGCCGCTTCTCGCCGGTGACCTCGACCTCGAGCCGGAGCTCGTCGCCGGGGCGCACCACCCGCCGGAACCGGATCTTGTCGACCCCGACGAGGTACACCGTGGCGCCGGCGTGGTCCTGGTGCCCGGCCAGGAAGATCAGCGCCGCCACCTGGGCCAGCGCCTCGGTGATCAGCACGCCCGGGAAGATCGGGTTGCCGGGGAAGTGCCCGCGGGCCCAGTCTTCGTCCGCCCGCACCCGCTTGATCCCGACCGCGCGCTTGCCCGGCTCGAGCTCGACCAGCGCGTCGACCATCAGGAACGGGTCCCGGTGCGGCAGCAGGCGCAGGATCTCGTCACGGTCCATCATCGTCCGGTCCCTCCGCGGGCATCCGCTTCTCGAGCCGATCCACCCGCTTGAGCAGCGCGGGGAGCCGGCGCAGCGACGCGACCTCCCGCAGCCACCTGCGATAACTCCGGGCGGGCGAGCCGCCGATCTTCGCCCCCGGCGGGACGTCCCGGCTGGCGGACGCGAGTCCGGCGAACACTGCCCGGTCGCCGACCGAGATCCCGTCGATCACCGCGGTCCGGCCCGCCATCACCACCCCGTCGCCGAGGCGAGCGCCGCCCGCGACCCCCGCGAACGCCGCGAGCAGGCACCCGGCGCCGATCCGGACCCCGTGGGCGACCTGGACCAGGTTGTCGAGGCGCGTCCCGCGGCCGATCCGGGTCTCGTCGAGCGCCGCCCGGTCGACGCACGCGTTCGCCCCGACCTCGACGTCGTCCTCGAGGATCGCGACCCCGAGCTGCGGCACCCGGATCGGCCCGCCGACGCCGGGGACGTGGCCGAACCCGTCGCCGCCGACCACCGCGCCGGGGTGGAGCCAGACCCGCTCGCCGAGCCGGCAGTCCTCCATCACCACCGCCCCGGGCATCAGCCGGCACGAGGCGCCGAGCGTGACCCGCCGCCCGACGTAGCTGTGGCCCTGGAGCCAGCAGCCGGGACCGACCACCGCCCCGGCCTCGATCACCACGAACGCCTCGATCGTGACCCCCTCGCCGACCGCGGCGGTCGGATCGATGCTCGCGGTGGGGTGGACCGCCGGCGCCGGCCAGTAGGTCGGGACCAGCAGCGACGCGGCGATCGCGTAGGCGTACCGCGGATCCTTGCACCGGAGCGCCACCACCCCGGCGGGCGGATCGACGTCCGGGGACACGAGGACCGCTCCGGCGCGGGTGTCGCCGAGGGCCTTCGCCCACCGGCCGCCCCGACAGAACGACAGGTCGGACGGGCCCGCCCGATCCAGCGGCGCGACCCCGGTGAGCAGCCGATCGGCGGGGCCTTCGCACCCGGCGCCGACCCGCGCCGCGAGCTCGCCGGTCGTCCACCCGCTCACCGCGACGCCTACGGCTTCGGCGGATGCTGCGCGTTGTACTTCGCCACGAGGGTCGCGGTCACGTCGGACATGTCTGCGCCGGCGAACACCACCACCGCCTTGTCGAGCACCACGGAGCAGGCCTGCTCCTTGCCGACCACCTGCGCGACCGCCCGCATCTTCTCGTCCAGATCGCCGAGCAGCGACCCGTAGGTCTGCTGCATCTCGTTCTGGTACTGCATGTAGGTGCGCTCGAACGTCTGCTGCTGCAGGCCGAGCTTCTGCTCCTCCGCCGCCTTCGCGTCGGGCGACAGGATCAGCGACCGGCTCTGGTAGTCCTGGATCGCCTTCTCGAGCTCGCTCTGCATCCGATCGAGCTCGGCCTTGCGGGTGGCGTACATCGAGTCGATCTTGGTCTGCGCGGACTTGCCCTCGGCGGTGTCGGTCACCGCCTTCTGGAAGTCCACCGCGCACAGCTTGAGCGCCCACGCCGGGGTGCTCACCGTCAAGCACGCCACCACCGCCATCCATCGATGCATCGTCGTACTCCGAGACGAGGGCCACCTGTAGCCCGAGGGGGACTGCCGGGCCAGAACCCCTCGGGGCCGCGGTCGCGTCCCTCAGAAGAAGCTGCCGATCCCGAACCCGAACTGGTACGGCCGCTCGTCTTCCCGAGGATCGAGGGGGAAGCCGAGCTCGAACCGGAGCGGGCCGATCGGCGACCGCCACCGGATCCCGGCGCCGACCGCGGTCCGCAGGTTCAGCGGGGTGAGCGGGTCCTCCCCGAACGGACCGCCGAACGCGTTGCCGGCGTCGAAGAACACGACCGACGAGATGCCGGCCGCCTTGACGATCCACGCTTCGATCTCGAAGTTGTTGGTCCAGGTCTGGGTGCCGCCGACGATCAGCTTGTCGTCGGCGCGGACCGGATCGTCGCTCGCCGGGACCCGGATCGACGGCCCGAGCGAGTACCAGTCGAACCCGCGGAGGCTCTGGATGCCGCCCGCGCGGTACCGGTGGATGAACGGGATCTGCCGTCCGTCGGTCGACCGCAGATCGCCGAGGGTCACGTTCAGCCGGAACACGAACTGGTCGGTGTTCGGCAACAGCGGCTGGTACAACCGGAAGTTGAACTTGCTCTCGACGAAGTTGAAGTCGCCGCCGAGCACCGACAGCAGCTTCTCCGGGCCGACGCGGAACCCGCCGGACAGCGAGGTGCTGATGTTGGTCAGGATCCCGCGCGTCGGGAAGATCCGGTCGTTGCGCTTGTCGACCGACAGCACTGCGCCGAGCGTGCTGGTCAGCCCGTTCCGGTACAGCTCGCCGCCGAGCAGCCGCTTCCGGTACGGATCGATCCGCTGCAGCCCCACGTCCTCGATCGTGTACTCGAGGCGGAGCTGGACGTCGTCGCGGCTGTCGAGGTACCGGCCGATCGCGAGCGAGCCGCCGCGGCGGAACTCGTCGTTCTCGATCTGGAACTGCTGGGAGAGGTAGAACCCCTCGACCGACGCCGTCCACCGGGTGTCGAGGAAGTACGGGTCGAAGAACGACAGGCTGCCCTGGCGGCGGAGCTTCGACCAGTTGACCGCGGCGCTCATCAGGTAGCCGAGGCCGAGGAAGTTGTTCTTCTGGACGTTGAACGTGAGGACGAAGCTCTCGATGTTGCTGTAGCCCATGCCGAGCGAGAAGCTGCCGGTGGGCCGCTCGGACACCTGGGTGTTCATGTCCAGCACCGCGTCGCCCTCGCCCCGCGGGGTCGAGATCGTCACGTCCTCGAAGAACCCGAGCCGCATCAGCCGCTGCTTCGACGCGCCGAGCAGCGACCCGCGGTACACCTCTCCCTCGTTGATCTGGATCTCGCGGCGGACGACCTTGTCGAACGTGGGGTCGTTGCCGGTGATGTTGATCCGACCGATCCGGACCTTCTCGCCCTTCTCGACCGCGTAGGTCACGTCCGCCGTGCGGGTCTCGGGATCCGGCCGGATGTCCGGGACCACGTTGACGAACGCGTACCCCTGATCCTGGTACAGCGCCTCGATGTTCGACCGCACCATGTGCATCTGCGAGTACTTGAACACCTCGCCGGTCTGCAGGGCGGGCGCCTTGGTCTCGATGTCGAACAGTCGCTTGCCGCGCGTCTCGGCGGTCCGCCACTGGTCTTCCTGGATGTCGGCGACGTGACGTCCGCCGACGATCTGCAACGTGGCCTCGCGGGTCAGCCCCTCGTCCTGGACGAAGTCGCCGCTCACGTCGATGCTGCCGATGGTGTACTGCTCACCCTCGGAGATGTCGTAGTGGACGAAGATGTACCGCTTGTCGGGCGACAGGTACACCTTCGGCGGCTCGACCTTCACGTCGAGGTAGCCCTCTTCGAGGAACACGGCGCTGACGGTCTGCTGGTCGGCCTCGAGCTGGTCCCGCTTGAACGTCCCGGTCTGGAACAGCCACGGGAGGAACCCGGCCTCCTTCAGCTGCATGTACCGCTTGATCTTCGGCGCCGCGACGTGCTCGTTGCCGGCGAAGTCGATCTTCTGGACCACGACCTTGCGGTTCTCTTCGATCTTGAACACGACGTCGACCTGGTCGGCCCCGACGGGGACGTACTCCGGGTCGATCTCGGCGAGGTAGAACCCCTTCTCGACGTACACGTCGCGGATCTTCGCGACGTTCTCGACGATCTTCGCCTCGTTCAGGACGGTGAACGCGCGGACGTCGAGCACCTCGCGGATGTCGTCCTCGTCGACCTTCTTGTTGCCCTCGATCCGGACCTCGCGGACCGCCGGCTTCTCGGTCACCACGAACCGGACCTGCACGCCGTCTTCGTCCGGCAGCAGCTCGACGACCACGTCCTCGAAGAACCCCGTCGCGTACACCGCCTTGAGGTCGCGGCGGACCTTCTCGGGCGTCAGCGACTCGCCGCGTCGCAGGCCGATCGCCGCGAGCACGACCGCCTCCTCGATCCGGCGATCTCCCTCGACCACCACGCGGGTGACCGTCCCTTCGGCCGGAACCGGAGGGGCCGCGTGCGCCGAGGTCGCTACGAGCAACCACCCGCACCAGCACAGCACGATCAGCAGACGACCCACGCCTCGGCGCTCCCTCCCGCATCGCGCGGGCGGGGCAGCTATAGCCCACCCTGTCGGCGAAGCCAGTCACGGAGGGTCGCGGTCGCTCGGCGGGCGGGTGGGGTCCGTCCAAAACGACGGGTGATGCCCGCTCCGTTCACCGAGCGACGCGGTGCTCCGGATCGATCGCAGCGGGGTTCACGGCGAGCTCCGGCTCGGGAAGCGGATCGTCGGCCGGCGCCGGGGCGCTCTCGGTCGCATGGATCATCACCCCGATCGCCATCAGGCACCCCGCACCCACCCACACGAAGCCGATCGGCGCCCCGATGGCCAGCGCCACGACCGCGCCGAAGAACGGCGCCACCCCGAACACCGAGCTCGTCCGCGCGACCCCGATGTACCGCTGCGACAGCAGGTACATCCGCTCCGTGGCGCCGTACCCGAACACCCCGCACAGGAACACCGCCGCGAGCGCGGTCCGCGACTCCGGCACCGGCTCCGTCGCGAGGGCGATCGCCGCGCACACCAGCGCGCCGATCGTGCACTTGCCGAACACGACCTCCGCCGGGTCGCACTCGGCGAGCTGCCTGGCGAGCACGTTGTCGAGCGCCCACGCGAAGGTGGACGCCGCGATCGCGACGAGGCCGATCGTCTCGGATTGGCTGTTCGCGGCGCTCTCCCCCATCAAGAACATCGCTCCGACCGTGATCGCGCTCACTCCGAACACGAACCGCCACCCGAGCCGCTCGCGCAGGATCACCAGGCCGAGGGCGGCGGTGAACACCGACTCGCAGTTCATCAGCAGGCACGCTTCCACGCCGTTGGTCCGCGCGAGGCCGTACACCAGCAGCGCGGGCGCGCAGACCGAGCCGAGCAGGGCGACCACCAGCAGGCGCGGCGCGTGCCACAGCTGAACCGGCGGATCAGTGCCCTGAAACGCGGTGGTGAACAGGGCGAACGTCGCGGCGCCCGCGCACAGCAAGGCGGAGGTGGTGAACGTCCCGAGGGGTGCCGCCGCCAGCTGGACCAGCGGCGTGACCACGCCGAAGCAGAACGCGCCCATCAATGCGAAGGCCAGGCCGGTGGCGGACGGAAACCGCATTTGGCGAGCATAGATCAACTGGCGCCCGGAGGCGAGCCCACCTCGAACGTCGACCGATCACCAGTCGCGGAACTGGCCGTCTTCGAGGGACAACCGCCGGGGAAACCGAGCCGCGAGGTCCCGCGAGTGGGTCACCACGACCATCGTGCTCCCGAGCTGGATGTTCAGCTCGAGCAGCAGATCGAACACCGACACCGCGGTCCGCGGGTCGAGGTTCCCGGTGGGCTCGTCCGCGAGGACCAGCCCCGGCCCCATCACCAGCGCCCGGGCGAGCGCCACCCGCTGCTGCTCGCCGCCCGACAGCTCTCCGGGGCGGTGATCGACCCGGTCGCCGAGCCCGACCGCCTTCAGCAACGCGGTGGCCCGCGCCTCGGCCACGTCTTCGGGCGAGCCGGACAGCCGGACCGGGATCATCACGTTGCCGAGCGCGCTGTGCTCGGGGAGCAGGTTGTGCGCCTGGAACACGAACCCGATGTCGCGGTTGCGGATCCGCGCCCGCTCGTGCTCGTCGAGCCTCGACACGTCCCGCCCGTCGAGGTGGATCTTGCCGGGGAGCGCCCGACGCGCCCACACCATCCGGTGGGTCCCGGTGGGACGGAGGAACCGGAGCGCCTGGACGGGTTGCACCGCGAGCGCGAGCAGCGCGCCTGCCACCTTGAGGCCGCCCATCGCGGTGCGCTGCGTCGCCGTGAACGCGACCTGCTCGCGGGTCCACACCGGATCGAGCAGCCCCAGCGCGTGGAGGAACGTCGACTTCCCCGAGCCGCTGGGCCCGATGATCGACACCCGCTCACCGGGGGCGAGCACCAGGTTCACGTCGCGGAGCACCTCGATCGTACGTTCTCCGCGCTTGTACTCCCGGGTGAGTCCCGCGATCTCGACTTTCACTCCCGACATGTCACTCGTACCTGAGGGCAGCGACCGGATCGAGCCGGGACGCGCGCAGCGACGGGTAGATCGTGCACAGGAAGCAGATCACGAACGCGCCGGCGGCGATGGTCACCACCGCCCACGGGTCCACCACCACCGGCAACGTGTCGAGGTAGTACACGTCCGTCTCGAGCGGGTACTGGTACTTGTCGAGGAACGCGCAGCCCGCGAGCCCGAGGACCGTGCCGAGGACGGTGCCGATCGCGCCGATCGCGGTCCCCTCCATCACGAAGATCCGGAGGATCGTGCCGGGAGTGGCGCCCATCGCCTTCAGGATCGCGATCTCACGGCCCTTGGTGATCACGACCATGATCAGGGTGGTGATGATCAACAAGCCTGCATTCACCACGATCATGTTCAGCAACAGCCCCATCACCCACTTCTCGAGCTCGAGCGCCGCGAACAGCTTGGCGTTCAGGTTCTTCCAGTGGCGGGCGTAGTGCGGGTAGCCGAGGGCGGTGTCGATGTCGGCGCTGATCCGATCGACGTCGTCGATGTCGGCCACCTTGATCTCGATCCCGGTGGCGGTCGGCCCGATCTTCAGGAAGTCCTGCGCGAGCTCGTTGGTCACGTAGGTCCACTTCGTGTCGTACTCGAACATCCCCGAGTCGAACACCGCCGCGACCCGCACGCTGCGCACGCTCGGGGTCGGGACGCCCATCGGGCCGACGCCGCTGCCGAGCGGGTTGATCAGCTGGACCTTGTCGCCGGGCCGCACCTGGAGGTGATCCCGCAGCTCCTTGCCGATGATGATCCCCTGGAGCGCGGGGTCGTCGTCGGTGACCGGCAGCGGGAGGTTGTCGATCCCCATCGGCGGGAGCGGGTTGCCGAGGTTCGCGAGGACCGCGCGGCGGGTGGCCTCGTCGCCGTCGTCGTACGAGACGATGTGGGCGTGGGCCGGATCGTAGCCGTCGGACAGGTCCGGCAGCAGGTGGGTCACGTCGGCGGTGCGGATCGGGTCGATGCCCTTGATCACGATCCCGGTGCTGTTCCACGGGGACCGGATCATCATCTCGGTGTACACGAACGGGGCGGCCGCGACGACGCCGGAGACGCCGAGGATCTTGTCGATCTGCTGATCGACGTCGACCACGTTGCCGTTGTACCGGAACACCACCACATGGGCGTTCGCGCCGAGGATCTTGTCGCGCAGGTCGATCTCGAACCCGGTCATCACGCTGATGACCCAGTTCAACATCGCGACGCCGGCGGTCACCCCGAGGATCGACAGCCAGGTGACCATCGACAGGAACGCCTCGGTCTTCTTGGACCGCAGGTGGCTCCACGCGATCCACCACTCGGCGCGGAGCGTGCTGCCTTCGCGGACCAGCGGGAGCGCGTCGAACCGGATCGCGGCGAGCGGCGCGCGCAGCTCGGTCGGACCCTCGTTCTCGGAGAAGTCGTGCTCCATCGCGTCGGCCTATTCCGCCGGGCCGGTGCGCGCCGGCCGATGCGTCGGAAACAGGATCACGTCGCGGATCGACGCCTTGTCGGTGAGCAGCATCACCAGCCGGTCGATCCCGATGCCCTCGCCCGCGGTCGGCGGCATCGCGTAGGTCAGCGCCCGGACGTAGTCTTCGTCGAAGTGCATCGACTCCGCGTCGCCGGCTTCGCGCGCCCGTGCCTGGGCCGCGAACCGGTCCGCCTGGTCGACCGGGTCGTTCAGCTCGGAGAACCCGTTGGCGATCTCGCGCCCGGCGATCACCAGCTCGAACCGATCGACCACCGTCGGGTCCTGGTCGTTCCGGCGCGACAGCGGCGAGATCTCGGTCGGGTGGTGCGTCACGAACGTGGGCTGGATCAGCGCGTGCTCGACGAACGCGTCGTACACGGCCTCCCAGCACCGCCCGATCGTCTGCGGCCACGGATCGGGGACCGGGATCCCGCCGCTCGCCGCCCACCAGGCGCGGATCCGCTCGCCGTCGCGGACGTCGGCCAGCCCGGTCGCCTCGCGGACCAGCTCCTCCATCGACGCCCGCCGGTACGGCCCGGTGAAGTCGATGGTGCGCTCGCCGTAGGTCACGATCCGGGTGCCGCACACCGCCTGGACCAGGCCCTGGAGCAGATCCTCGGTCAGGTCGACCAGGTCGTGCCAGGTGGCCCACGCCTGGTAGAACTCGAGCATCGTGAACTCGGGGTTGTGCTTGAACGACAGCCCCTCGTTCCGGAAGTTCTTGTTGATCTCGAACACCCGCTCGAGGCCGCCGACCACCAGCCGCTTCAGGTACAGCTCCGGCGCGATCCGGAGGTACAGGTCGATGTCGAGCGCGTTGTGGTGCGTGACGAACGGCCGGGCGGTGGCGCCGCCGGGGATCGCCTGCATCATCGGCGTCTCGACCTCGAGGAACTCGCGGCCGTGGAAGTACTCCCGGACGTACCGGACGATCGCCGACCGGCGCCGGAACGTCTCGCGGGTGTCCTCGTTGAGGAACAGGTCGACGTACCGCTGGCGGCTCCGCAGCTCCACGTCGGCCACCCCGTGCCACCGATCCGGGAACGGGGTCAGGATCTTCGCCGCCAGGTGCGCCTCGCGGGCCTGGACCGTCAGCTCGCCCGTCCGGGTGCGGATCACGAACCCGCGCGCCCACAGGTGATCGCCGATGTCGATCCCGTTCAGGCGGTCGAACGCGGCCGCGTCGACCCCGCGCGCCTCGTCCTTCCGGACGTAGACCTGGATCGTGCCGGTGCGGTCCTGGAGCCGGAGGAACAGGGCCTTGCCCATCCGGTTCCGGAACATCACCCGCCCGCCGACGGACACGTCGGTGTCGGGCCGCTCGGACCCGCTCTCGAGCCCGCCGTGGGCCGCGATCAGCGCCGCGGCGGTGTCGCGCACGACCGACCCCGAGGGGTACGGCTCCACACCGGCGGCCCGAAGCTCGGCGAGCTTCGCCAGGAACTGTTCGTCGAACGGATACATCTCGACCTACCAGCGCTCCAGGATCTCGGCGAGGTCGTCGTCGGCGATGAACAAGTCCGCGACCTCCTCCTGCTGGAGCAACCACTGCGACAGGCGGGTGGCCTTGACCTCGGCCGGCACCGTCGCCGCGAGGATCTTCGCCACTCCGGTCACGAGTCCGTCGACCTCGGCGTCGCCCTCGAGCTCGAGGTTGCCCCCGTCGACCAGCAGATCGAGCAGCGACTTCGCCTCCCCGTCTGCCCCGAGCGACTGATCCGGACCCTCGGCGGCGTCCTCGTCGTCGTCGTCCGACCCGACCCGGCGGTTCGCGCCCGGGACCGGCGCCTGATCCGGCCCGTCGAGGTCATCGAGGTCGTCGTCGTCTTCGTCGTCGAGCTCGCCGGCCGGCAGGTCGACCTCGGACGACGGCTCGTCCAGATCGTCGTCGATCCGCGCCATCGCCTCGAGCAGCGCCTGCTGCCCCTTGCCGAGCGTCGCCGCCCGCGGGACCGCCGGCCTGGACCCGGGACCCGGCCCGGGGACGTCGGCGCCGGCGATGTCGGTGATCGGAGCCTCGGGCGCGTTCACGAGCTGCTCGAGGGTGGTCTCGTCTTCCCAGTCGAGGTCGTCTTCGTTCGTCGGCACCGGCCGGGGTCCGCCCCGCTCGGGGACGCCCGACGGAACCGAGATCGGGACCGACAGCCGGAGCGGCACGATCTCGCCGGTCTCCACGTCTTCGCACTTCGCGTCGAGCTCGAGGATGTACTTGCCGCCCTCGCGCACGAGCTGGACCCGCGCGTCCTGGAGCTGCGCGAGCTCGCCTTGAATCTCGACGCTCGCCTTGAACAGGATGTCGAGCCGATCGAGGTCGACCCCCTCGCGCAGCTCGTCCGTGCCGTCCGCGGGGACCGGAACGGCCGCGAGGCGGATCGCCACATCGTCTTCGGCCGCCTCGACATCGAGCTCGAACCCGCGGTCGGCGTACCAGTTGAGCGTGCCAGTGCCCATGGTCACGGTCGGTAACCGAGCGTCGGCGTGCCGTCACCCCGGACCGTTCAGTTCTCCTGGACCTCTCCGCCGCCCTCGGCGCGGGCCGCCAGCCACGCCTCCATGAACCGGTCGAGCTCCCCGTCGAGCACCCGCTGGACGTCGCCGACCGAGTACCCGGTGCGCAGATCCTTCACCTGCTGGTACGGCTGCATCACGTACGACCGGATCTGGCTGCCGAAGTCGATCTTCTTCTTCTTCGCGTCGATCTCGGCCTGGGCCGACAGGCGCTTCTCGAGCTCGAGCTGGTACAGCTTGGCCCGCAGCATCTTCATCGCCTTGTCGCGGTTCTTGTGCTGCGACCGCTCCGCCCGACACACGACCGCGATCCCGGTCGGCAGGTGGCGCAGCCGGACGGCGCTGTCGGTGGTGTTGACGTGCTGACCGCCCGCGCCGGACGATCGCATCGTCTCCATCTCGATGTCTGCCGGGTTGATCGTGATCGTGATCGAGTCGTCGACCTCGGGGTAGCAGGCGACCGCGGCGAACGCGGTCTGCCGGCGCGCGTCCTTGTCGAACGGCGAGATCCTCACCAGCCGGTGGACCCCGGACTCGGCCTGGAGGTACCCGAACGCGTACGCGCCCCGGACCGCGATCACCGCGCTGCGGATCCCGGCCGGCTCGGCCTCGCTCACGTCGAGCAGCTCGGTCGTGAAGCCGTTGCGCTCGGCCCACCGCCCGTACATCCGGAGCAGCATCCCGGCCCAGTCGGCCGCGTCGGTCCCGCCGGCGCCGGCGTTGATCTCGACGATCGCGTCCATCCGGTCTTCTACGGCCGCGAGGATCCGGCGCGTCTCGAGCGACCGCAGGCGCCCCTCGATGTCGTCGAGGACGCCGGAGATCTCGCCCTCGACCGAGGGATCGTTGGCCTCCTCCCCGAGCTCCATCAGCGTGGTCACGTCGTCGCGGAGGCGGGCGAGGGTGTTCCAGTCGTCCACCACCCGCTGGGTCTGACCCTTCTCCTTCAGGACCTTCTGGGCGCGCTCGTTGTCGTCCCAGAACCCGGGAGACGCCGCCTGGCGCTCGAGCTCGTCCACCTGAGCTTGCTTGCCCAGGATGTCAAAGATGCCCCCGGAGCTGATCGATGCGCTCGGCGGAGGGCTTCATGCGGAACTTGAGGTCTTCGAACATCGGACGTCGTTAACTCGCGCGCTCCACCAGCGCCGCCGCTCGATCCAGCCCGAGCGACACGAGCAGTCGGACCTCCTCGGACCGCATCTCGGCGGCCGCGACCTCGTCGTCCTCGTGGTCGTACCCGACGAGGTGGAGGACGCCGTGGACCAGCAGCGCCCGCAGCTCGACCTCGACCGGGTGCCCGAGCTCCGCCGCCTGGCGCCTCGCGGTCTCGGCCGAGATCACCACGTCGCCCAACATCGGCGGCGGCTCGGCGAACACCCCGGGCGCCTCCGCCTCCTCCTGCGGGAACGACAGCACGTCGGTCGGCGCGTCCTTGCCGCGCCAGTCGCGGTTCAGCGGCCGGATGAACGCGTCGTCGCACACCACCAGCGACAGCTCGGTCTCCGGCAGTCCGATCGCGACCAGCACCTGCTCGGCGAACCGGGTCAACCCGTCGAGGTCGACGTCGCCGCCGCCCTCGTCCACCACCTCGACCATCACTCTCCCCGCGGCAGGTAGTCGAGCGACTCGTAGTCGACCACGTCGGTCGAGTCTTCCTCGGCGGGGAGCTCGCCCCCGGGCGACTTCGCGTCGGACGTGGTGGGCGCGGTCCACACCTCCTGCCCCCGCTGCGGGCGCGCGGTGGCGGGCGACTCCTGCTTCGGCGCGAGATCGAGGGTGATCGTGGCCGGGGGCAGCGACGGCGGCGTGTTCGCCTGCCCCTCCCCGGCCCGCGCCTGCGACAGATCGGCCGTCTGCGGGTACTCGATCCGCTGGTGGTAGATCCCGACCAGCACGACCGCGAACGTGTCGGCGATCGTGTGGATCTCCTCGAACGTGAGCGGGCACTCGGAGAACTGCCCGTCCGCCACGACCGAGTTGACGATCCGGGCGATCATCGTCCGGATGTTGTGCTCGTCCGGCACCTTCAGGGTCCGGGTGGCGGCCTCGACCTTGTCGGCGAGCATGATCACGCCGGCCTCGCGGGTGCTCGGCTTCGGCCCCGGGTACCGGAACGCCTCGATGTCGATCGTCGACGGGTCCGACACCTGCGCGCAGGCCTCGGCGTAGAAGTACTGGAGCACCCCGGTGCCGTGGTGCATGTAGATGTTGTCGAGGATCGGCTGGGGAAGCGCGTGCTCGCGGGCCATCCGCCCGCCGTCGACCACGTGGGCGATGATCACGTGGGCCGAGGTGTACGGATCGAGCGCCTGGTGGCGATTGAACCCGCCCTGCTGGTTCTCGACGAAGTACTGCGGCTTGAGCGCCTTGCCGATGTCGTGGAAGTACGACGCGACCTTCGCGAGCAGCGCGTTGGCGCCGATCGCCTGGGCGCCGGCCTCGGCGAGGGTCCCGACGATCACCGAGTGGTGGTAGCTGCCGGGCGCCCGGAGCATCAGCTGGCGCAGCAGCGGGTGGTTCAGGTTCGCGAGCTCCATCAGCCGGTAGTCGGTGACGAACCCGACCGCCTCGAACACCGGGACCAGCCCGAGGACCAGGAACGCGCTCGCGATGCCGCCGCCGAACGCGAAGATCATCGACCAGAACGGCCGCATCGTCGTCGCGAGCGAGACCTCGCCCTCGACCACGTACAGCTGGACCAGGTGGATCAGCAGCACCGCGACCGCGTTGACCACGCCGACTACGGCACCGGCCCGGACGACGGCGATCCGCTCGCGGGTGTGCTCGACCGCCGACGCCGCGGCGACGCCGCTGATCACGAAGAACGCGACCGGCAGCGCCTGCAGCTCCATCACGAGGCCGCACACGATCGACGCCGCGATCGTGAACACCATCGTCCACGGCACGCCGAGCAACAGCCGGACCAGGGTGGCAGCACCTGCGAGCGGCACGAGGTACCACACCGACCGCGCCTCGGCCTCGTACCCGACCGTCGCCGCGACGCCCTCCGAGCTCGCGACGATCAGCCGGGCGAGGAGCGCGGTCAGCACGAGCAGGCTGCCGACCGTCGCCACGTCGCGGACCCGGGTGGTGAACCCGGTCAGCCAGGTCGACGCGAACTGGTACAGGCTCGCGAACACCAGGACGAGGAACAGCCCGATCGCCAGCACCTCCATCGCGAGGTTGTGGTCGCCCTGCTGCTCCTGGAGCGCCTTGTACACCTCCACGTCGGTGACGGTGACGACCTCGCCGGCGCGGAGCAGCGTCTGGCCTCGCTTGATGGTCTCGATCGCGAGCGGGATCGCGTTGGCTGCAGCCTCGCGACGCTCCTCGGTCTGGAGGGCCTCGTACTGCAGGTTCGGGGTGACCAGCGCCCGGGCGAGCTCGACCGCAGCGTCGACCTCCGCGCTCGAGTCGAGGTTGGTCTCGAGCCGGCCGAGGCTGACCCGCTGGCGGGCGTCGTCCGGGACCAGGATCGACTGGTAGTCGGCCAGGACGTCCTCGGTCCGGGTGCCGTGGCCGAGGTGGATCACCTGGATCGGACGGCGATCCTGGGGGAGCTGGTCTCGCGACGCGATGATCGCCTGGTCGCGCATCGCCCGCTCGATCAGACCGCGCGCGAGCTGCTCCGCTTTCGGCGAGAACCCCGCGTCCATCAGCGCGATCACGTCGTCTTCGCGGAGCTGGACCCGCAGGGGCTCGAGGAACGACTGGACCACGTGGAGCCGGAGCTCGGTCCCGAGCTGGGGTGGCCGATCGGTGCGGCCCGCCAGCTTCACCAGCGAGTCGCGCCCGGCGTCGAACGCGCGCGAGATCTGGTCGATCCGCTCGTCGACGAGGTCGGCGCGGTGCAGGTACACCGGGGGCGCGGCGTTGCGGGCGTCGAGGCGCGCCTGCTCGTGGCTCGCGTGATCGGCGTAGTGGAACGTGAACGGCGCCTTGACCGTTCGCTGCGCGATGTCGCCCACGTCGAGCGACCCGACCGGCGCCCGGGCGTAGTCGATGACCAGCAGGGCGCACAGCGCGCTGACCACGATCAACACGGCGACCCGACGGACGTCGTCCGCGCCGACCCCGAGCTCGTCGAGCCGGAGGCGGCGGGCGATCGACGCCCAGATCGAGGCCGCCGCGGTCATCGCCGCAGATCCTCCCGGCCCCGGTCGCCCCGGTCGTCGCGGACCTGGTCGTCCGGCTGATCGTACGACTCGTACGCGTCGACGATCGACATCACCAGCGGGTGGCGGACCACGTCGGTGCCGGTGAGGCGGCACAGGCCGATCTTCGACACGCCGTCCAGCACGTCGAGCGCGTGGATCAGCCCGGAGTCGCGCTTGCGGGGCAGATCGATCTGCGTGGTGTCGCCGGTGATCACCATCCGCGACCCCTCGCCGAGCCGCGTCAGGAACATCTTCATCTGCTCGCGGGTGGTGTTCTGCGCCTCGTCGAGCACGATGAACGCGTGGTTGAGCGTGCGCCCGCGCATGAACGCGAGCGGCGCGACCTCGATCACGCCCTTCTCGAGCATCTTGGCGACCCGGTCGCCCGGGATCATGTCCGACAGCGCGTCGTACAGCGGGCGGAGGTACGGGTCGACCTTCTCCGACAGATCGCCGGGGAGGAACCCGAGCTTCTCGCCAGCCTCGACCGCGGGCCGCGTCAGGACCACCCGCCGGACCTGGCCCCGCTTCAGCGCGGCGACCGCCGCCGCCATCGCGAGGTACGTCTTGCCGGTGCCGGCCGGACCGACGCCGAACACGACGTCATGGCTCCGCAGCAGGTCGACGTACGCGCGCTGGCCGGCCGACCGGGGGCACAGCGGCCGCCCGTCGACGTTCACGAGGATCGTGTCCTCGAAGTACGCCGCGAGGTCTGCCGACGGATCGGTCCGCAGGATCCGGATCGCGTGCTCCACGTCGGACGGGTGGAGCGCGTGGCCCCGCCCGATCAGCGCGTACAGCTCGGTGACGAGGCGCTCGGCCAGGTCGCCGCGGCGGTCGCCCGGATCCGCGAGGATCCGGATCTCCGCTCCGCGCTGCTCGACCCCGACCCCGACCGCGCTGCCGATCAGCTTCAGGTGGCTGCCGAACTCGCCGACGAGCTCGCGGAGGTGCCGGTTGTCGTCGAACGTCAGGCGGCGACCGCCCGCTCGGGTCTCGGGTTCGGTGGACTGGATGCCTCACCCCAGGGTCCGAGCCGCGTGATGATCGGGGCGCGACCTGCGACGACCACGCCCCACCAGGGGAGCGCCGCCGCAGTCGCGCGGTCCACGCGCGGCTCACGCCGATACCGTAACACGTCCGACCGCCCGTCAGAACCGGCCGGCGACGCGGCGGTGCGGCGACGCCTCGATCGCCTCCCGCAGGAGGTGATCGGGGAGGGCCTCGTAGTGGCTCATCACGGTCTCGAACCGGCCGCGGCCGCCGGTCAACGCCTGGAGCCTCGACGCGAACGTCCGGAGCTCGCGGTACGGGGACAGGGCGGTCAGCGCGGCGGTGTCGCCCTCGACCTCCATCCCGAGGATCCGCCCGCGGTGGGCGGAGATGTCGGAGATCAGGTCTCCGACCGCGGTCTGCGGCGCCTTGATCTCGAGCTTCCACCACGGCTCGAGCAGCCGGGTCCCCACCCGCTCGAGCGCGTTCCGGGCGGCCTTCTCCCCGGCCAGGCGGAAGTGGTCGTCGGTGGACTGGAGGATGTCGTACGCGCCGCCGGTCAGCTCGAGCTTCGCGCCGACGACGGGGTACCCGGCGGTCGGGCCGTGGCGCATCGCGGCCTGGGCGCCCTCGTCGATCGCCCCGCGGTACCGGACGGGCAGCTCCTCGTCGTCGTCGAGCGCGTCGACGAACGTGGTGCCCTGCTCGGGCGGCGTCGGGACCAGCGCGAGTTCGCACCGGCCGAACTCCTCGACCAGGCCCTCGCCGTCGGCCCGCACGTGGAGCCCTTCGACGCCGAGGACCCTCGCGGCGGGCGTCTCGACGTACCCGACCGGCGGCAGCTCGGTCACGACCTGGATCCCGTCCGCCCACTGGAGCAGCCGCTCGATCGCGATCCGGAGGTGCGACTCGTCCGAGCCCGACAGCAGCATCGTACCGGACGCGGTGTCCGACAGCAGCGCCAGGCCCCGATCGGCTCGGATCAGCGCCTGGAGTGCCTCGTTGAGCCGCGCCTCGTCGCGCGGCTGGATCGCGCGGACCCACAGCGCCATCATCGGCGGCCGGGGCCGCGGGAGCTCGACCTCCCACCGCGCACCGTCGGTCAGGGTGGTACCCGAGCTGACCGGGAGCGGATCGTACGTCCCCACGATCAGCCCCGGCACCAGCGGCGGCGCGCTCGCCCGACGGGACCCGCGCATCCGGTACAGCCGGCGCACCCGGTGCGAGGTGCCGCTCCGCCCGTCGATCCAGTCGCCGCGCGGGGCGGCGCCGGCGAGCACCCGGAGCAGGTGCCACGGCTCGGCGCGCTCCTCGTCCCGGTGCTCGGACAGGACCTGGACCACGAACGACCCGGCGGGATCGAGCGGGGTCGCGCTCCCGTCGTGCTCGCGCAGGCGCCGATCGACCGCGCACCGCGCGCCGATCGCGTACGGGGGGACCCACGCCGACAGCGCGTCGAGCACCACCCCCGCTCCGATCCGGTGGAGCGCCGACACGAGCAGGACCGGGACCAGCTGCCGGGCGTGGATCGCGCGGGCGAGCGCCGGCCGGACGATCTCGGTCGGCAGGGTCAAGTCCTCGAGGTACCGCTCGAGCAGCGCGTCGTCGGTGAGCGCCACCGCCTCGACGATCGCCTCGCGCGCGGCGCTGACCGCGGCGCGGAGCGCGTCCGGCACCGGCTCGGGCGACCACAGGCCCGTCCCGTCGCTCGCGTATCGGAGGACCCGACCGTCGAGGACGTCGACCAGGCCGACGAGCTTGCCCTGCGGCGTCGGCTCGCAGAACGGCAGGTGCATCAGCACCGCCCGGCTCGACGGGCCGCTCGCCGCGCCGAGCCGAAGATCCACCCCCCGGTCGCCACTGAACGTCGATCCAGTGGAATCGTGCGAGGAACCGAGCCCCGGGCGGTCGCCGCCCGGCGTCGATGCAGCGGAGTCCAGCCCCACCGGGTCTTCCCTCGGGATCGAGACGGAGAGCGCGGACCAGGAGGCGGCGAGGTCCGTCAGCCACGCCGCGTCCGGGCGGCGCTCGACCTTGGTCACCACCACGATCGCTGCCATCCCGCGGCGGACGGCGGCGCGGATCGCCTCCTCGGTGCCGACCTCGATCCCGGCGGTGGCGTCGATCGTGATCACCGCGGCCTCGGCCGCCGACAACCCGAGATCGCGGACCTCGCACAAGGACGCGGTACCGGGCGTGTCGAGGAGCTGGACGATCGTCGGACCCCACTCGAGCCACGCGGTCGCGAGCTCGACCGTCTGCCGATGCCGCCGCGACACGGCGCTCCAATCGAGCAGCGTCGTCCCCTCGTCGACCGATCCCATCTCGCGCACGACCCTCGCTTCCTGCAGCAGCAGCTCGGCGAGGGTCGTCTTGCCGGAACAGCGATGGCCGACCAATGCCACCGTCCGAAGATCCGCAGGATCGACGGCGTTCGACGGCGGGGTGGTGGGCGGTTGCGTCCGGAGCGGCCTGGTCTTCATCCGCCTCCCCTCCCCCGAGGGTACGCACGGCTCGACCGAACGTCAACCTCGCGTAGATCGACCGCCGATCGACTGGCGAACGGTCCGGTTCGGCACTATCCTCCGCTCCTTGGACGCTGCGATCCATGCCGCTTCCGCTCCGCGCACACTCTGCTACTCATCCCGGCCTGCACCACCCGCGCAACGAGGACGCGTATTCGGTGCTCCCGACCTCCGAAGGGGGGCTCTTGCTCGTCGTGTGCGACGGGATGGGCGGGATGGGCCGAGGAGACGAGGCGTCTCGCCTGGCGATCGACGCGTTGTGCTCCGTGATGTCCCGCGGGGAGGGCCTGCCCCCCGATCGGATGCGCAACGCCCTCCGGGTCGCCGACCAGCGGATCCGCGAGGAGCTGTGCGAGGACATGGAGCAGCCGGGCTCGACCGCGGTGATGGTGTACGTGCTCGACGGCGCAGCGCACGTCGCGTGGGTCGGTGACAGCCGGGCGTACCTGATCCGCGGCGGGCGCGTCGTGTACCGGACCCGCGACCACAAGCTCGTCGAGGAGCTGGTCGAGGCGGGCCAGCTCACCCCGGAACAGGCGAAGGAGTCCGCCCTCGCGCACGTCGTGACCCGGGCGCTCGGCGGGCGCTCGATCACCGAGCCGGCGGTCCACCCGGCGACCCTCGGGTACCCGTGGAAGCTCCACCACGGCGATCGGATCCTGTTGTGCAGCGACGGCGTGTGCGATCTGCTCGAAGACGACGAGATCTCCACCCTGATCGAGCAAGCGACGCCGGCCGAGGGCACGTCGCGGCTGGTCGAGACGGCGCTGCTCCGCGGCGGGCACGACAACATCACCTGCATCGTCGCGGTGTGGGACGGCCTGTCGTGGGGCGACGACGAGGCAGCCACGCCCGTGATCCACAGCGGGCGGGAGGTCACGCCGAACGCGAGCGGCGGCGAGTTCGCTGGCGCGCACCCGGACGCGTTCGTCGAGGGGCGGACCGATCCGGATCTCGCGTGGGACGGCCGGGTCACCGAGGAGATCGATCTCCGGAAGCTCGCGCGCCAGGCGTCGCTCGATCCGGACTCGCTCGAGCGGGTGTCGTCCGAGGGCGGCACGCTCGAGGAGATCCCGTTCTCGGACCTGCCGACCGCCGAGGTCCCGAAGGCCGAGGCCGACGCGATGCGCGCTGCCGTGTTCGTCCGCCCGCCGCCCGAGCCGTTCGCGTCGACCTGGCTCGCGGTCGGCGCCGCGCTGGTCGCCCTCGCGGTGGCAGCGGGGATCGCCGCGTTCGTGCTGTAGCGCGCCGGCGCTCGGCTACATCGCGAAGTACGACGCGACGGCGATCAGCACCGCGAACAGCGCGACGACCCCGACCGCGATCACCGAGCCCGCGACAACGGCCGCCACCCCGAACATCAGCCCGCCGCGCCGGGGCGCGAGCTCGGCGTCCGGATCGTCGGCATCGCCCGGCCGACCGACGGGGGCCGCGGCGCTCGCCGGGGCGGCCGCGCCGACGCTGTGGGG
>JBEBJW010000005.1:0-23669 GCA_040079715.1 Myxococcota bacterium
GGACCTGCAGCTCGATCCGGGCCCCGACAGCGACGCGTTCGCCCCGGTCCTGTGCACCGACGGCGCCTCGGACAGCGTGTACGCCGTGTGGTACGACGACCGCAACGGCGACGGCAACGACATCTACGCGAGCTGGTCCCGCGACGGCGGGCTCGGCTGGTCCGGAGCGGTCCGGCTCGAGGTCGACGCGCCGGGGTTCGGCGACTCGGTGTCCCCGGCGTGCGTGGCCGACGGCGACACCGCCCACGTCGTGTGGCGGGACCAGGCGGCGCCGGGGGAGGGGACCGACATCTGGTACCGGGCGGTGGTCGCGGGGATCCCGGGCGGCGACCCGGTCCGCGTCGACACAGGACGGCCCGCGGGCCACTCGAACTCGATCGCCCCGACTGTGGTCCGCGACGCCGACAAGCTGCTGATCGGGTGGCTCGACGACCGCGGATCGGTCGAGCAGGGCATCGAGGGGTACGACGACCTGTACTACAACTGGTCCGAGGCGGGTCGCCCGTTCGGCGCCACCGACGCTCGGATCGACTCGATGCCCGACGGTGCGTCGTACAAGGACGATCTTCAGCTCGGGCTGATCGGCAACCGGTGGTACGCCGCGTGGACCGACGGGCGCGAGGGCACGAAGGACATCTGGTTCCAGTCGTTCGCCCTGGGCGAGCAGGGTGAAGCGCGGCCGGACGAGCCGCCTCCGGGCCGGTAGTCCTGGCGATCGGACCTCGGTGCGGCTATACACGTTCAATTCTGCGGGAGGCGTTCATGTCGCGTCGGTTGTTCGTCGTTGTGTTCGCGGCCGGCTTCGTCGGCTGCACCGGCGAGACACCCGCGGTCGAGTACACCGAAGACATCCGGATCGACGCGGCGGCGGACGGCAACGACCCCGACAGCTTCGGCACCCGGATGTGCATGACCGGTGACGGCACCGTGTACGTCCTGTGGATGGACAACCGGGAGAACCCGGACGAAGACGTGTACGACATCTGGATGAACCGGTCGGTGAACCTCGGGGCCAAGGACTCGTGGCTGCCGGCCGCCGTCAAGGTCAACCAGGGCGACGGCAACGTCTGGAAGCCGGATCTGTACTGCAACGAGCTCGGCGTGTTCGTGGTGTGGGAAGACGACCGCGACGGCGAGCTCGACAACCACCAGGTCTACTTCAACCGGTCGACCGACAAGGGCGAGTCGTTCCTCCCCGAAGACAAGCTCCTCGAAGAGGATCCTGACGGGAACTCGATGAGCCTCGAGCCGAAGATCACCGGGTTCGGCCAGGATCTGTTCGTGGTGTGGTACGACAGCCTGAACGGCGCGTACGACGTGCTGGTCAGCTCGTCGTCCGACGCGGGCGAGTCGTGGCACCCGCCCACCCGGGTCGACTCGGACGATCCGGCCGGCTCGGCGTACTCCGCCCGCCCGAAGATCGCCGTCGGCGAGAACGGGCTCGACGTGTGGGTCGTGTGGGAAGACTCCCGCGACGGCAAGGCCGACATCTACTTCGCCCGCAGCGAGACGGGCGGAAATCAGTTCGACGAGGATCAGCGCCTCGACGAGGGTGACGACGACGGCGCCAACGACTCGTTCGAGCCGCAGCTGTGCTCCGACGGCGGCGACAACGTGTACGCCGTGTGGCACGACGCCCGGAACGGCGATGGCCGCGACATCTACATGAACTACTCGGGCGACAAGGGCATCGACTGGGGCGGCGCCGCCACCCGGCTCGAGGTCGACAGCCCCGGGTTCGGCAACTCGTTGTTCCCGGTGTGCGCCGCCGAGGGCTCGACCCTCCACGTCGCGTGGCACGACAAGCTGAACGAAGGCGAGGGGTACGACATCTACTACCGGACGGTCGAGGCCGGGATCCCGGGCAACGATCCGGTCCGCCTCGATGTCGGGACGCCGGCCGGGTACGCGAACTCGCTCGATCCGCGGATCGCCCTGAACGACGGCACCGTGCTGGTGGCGTGGCAGGACGGCCGGGGCGAGGTCGAGGCCGGCAGCGACAACGGCTACGACGACCTGTACTACAACTACTCCGAGGGCGGAGCGCCGTTCTCGGCGTCCGAGGACTTCCGGATCGACTCGATGTACGACGGCAAGTCGTTCAAGGTCGACACCAACGTGACCCTGCTCGGAGGCTCGTGGTACGCGGCGTGGACCGACGGTCGCGGCGGCACCTCCGACATCTACTTCCAGACGTTCGCGATCGGCGATCAGGCGAAGCCGCCGCCGCTCGAGGCGCTGGAGCAGGCTCAGGGGCAGTGATCGCCGGTTGACGCTCCGGCGTCGACCCGATACACCGCGTGGGTCTCGGAGCCGCCGTCGCGGAACTCCCGCGACGCTGCGACCCACCGGAGAGATCCTCCGGCGACCCCGCGGCCGCGGTACCAAGCGACGAACCGGCGTCCGAAGTTCAGGAATCCGAACATGCGAACCTACTCCGCGAAGCCGGGCGAGATCGAGCGCAACTGGTACGTGGTCGACGCCTCCGAGTTCGAGCTCGGCCGTCTGGCCACCCGGGTGGCGATGGTCCTGCGCGGGAAGCACAAGCCGACCTTCACCCCGCACGTCGACGCGGGCGACTTCGTCGTCGTCGTCAACGCGAGCCAGATCAAGCTCACCGGGCGCAAGCTCGACACGAAGGAATACCACGCGTACTCGGGGTACCCGGGTGGGCTCAAGACCCGCGTCGCGAAGGACGTTCGGGTCGACGACCCGGATCGGATGATCCGCGAGGCGGTCAAGGGGATGCTGCCGAAGAACCGGCTGTCCCGCCGCCTGATCACGAAGCTCAAGGTGTACGGCGGGACGGAGCATCCGCACGCCGCGCAGAAGCCCGCCCCCTTCCCGAAGGTGTTCTGAGATGGCCAAGAACCCGATCCAGTACTACGGCACCGGTCGCCGCAAGACCTCCACCGCCCGGGTGTTCATGCGCCCCGGGAATGGCCACGTGGTGGTGAACGACCGGCCCCTCGAGCAGTACATGCCGCGCCCGACCCTGGTGATGGACCTCCGCCAGCCGCTCGTGCTCACCAACAACGTCGACAAGGTCGACCTGGTGATCACCGTCGCCGGCGGCGGGATGGCTGGCCAGGCCGGCGCGATCCGGCTCGGCATCGCCCGCGCCCTGCTCCACTTGTCGCCGGACCTCCGGGGCGTGCTGAAGAAGGCCGGCCTGCTGACCCGCGACGCCCGTGAGGTCGAGCGGAAGAAGTACGGCCGCGCCGGCGCCCGTCGTCGGTTCCAGTTCTCGAAGCGCTGATCGCGTGTGGGCGGTCAGCCCCGCCCGATACGCGGCGAAGCGGCTGCCGGGCAAGGTGCTCGCCGACCTGGGCGGGCGCTCGATGCTCGAGCACGTCTGGCGCCGCGTGTCGCAGGTCCCCGAGCTGACTCGGGTGGTGGTGGCGACCGACGACGATCGCGTCGCCGCCGTCGCGCAGGGGTTCGGGGCCGAAGTCGTCCGCACCGGGCCCGCGCGCGACGGGACGCATCGGGTCGCGCGGGCGATCGGTTCTGCGGACGTCCCGGTGATCGGGGTCCAGGCGGATCAGCCGCTGGTGGACCCGGAGCACCTGTCCGTCGTGGCGCGGCGGGTGGCGTCGGGGGCGGCGATCGCGACCCTCGCAGCCGACCTCGACGACGACGCGTGGAACCCCGCGCGGGTCAAGGTGGTGGTCGAGGGCGGCCGGGCGGTCGCGTTCTCCCGCCACCCGATCCCCGAGGGCGGCCCGTACCGGGTCCACGTCGGGATCTACGGGTTCGGCGCCGGCCAGGTCGCGAGGTGCGCCGCGATGCCGCGATCCGCTCGGGCGGTGGCCGAGGATCTCGAGCAGCTCACCTGGTTGGACGGCGGCTACGTGATCCACGTCGACGTGGTCGGTTCTCCCGGCCCGTCCGTCGACACCCCCGCCGACCTGGAGCAGGTCCGTCATCGGCTGGTGCGCGGCCCGACCGCGGTGTGATAGCCGGGAGGGAGACGGTGCGGCGGACGCCGCGGGGGTGCGGAGATGCGCAAGAAGCTGATCTTCATCACCGGCGGGGTGCTGTCCTCCCTCGGAAAGGGCCTGTCGGCCGCCGCGCTCGGGGCGGTCCTCGAGGCGCGGGGCCTGAAGGTCACGATCCTCAAGATGGACCCGTACATCAACGTCGATCCGGGCACGATGTCGCCGTACCAACACGGCGAGGTGTTCGTGACCGACGACGGGCACGAGACCGACCTCGACCTCGGGCACTACGAGCGGTTCCTGTCGGCCCGGATGTCGCAGCGGAACAGCTTCACCACCGGCCGGGTGTACCTCGACGTGATCCAGCGCGAGCGCCGCGGCGAATACCTCGGGCGCACCGTCCAGGTCATCCCGCACATCACCGACGAGATCAAGCGCCGGATCCACGAGGCGTCGGAGAAGTTCGATCTCGCGATCGTCGAGGTCGGCGGCACGGTCGGTGACATCGAGGGCCTGCCGTTCCTCGAGGCGATCCGGCAGATGCGGGCCGACGCCGGCCCCGAGAACGTGCTGTACATCCACCTGACCCTGATCCCGTACATCAAGACCGCGGGCGAGCTCAAGACCAAGCCCACCCAGCACTCGGTCAAGGAGCTCCTCCAGCTCGGGATCCAGCCGGACATGCTGTTCTGCCGCGTCGATCGGCCGGTCCCGCGGGACATCCGCCAGAAGGTCGCGCTGTTCTGCAACCTGTCCGAGCAAGACGTGATCCCGGTCCAGGACGTGGAGCACATCTACGCCCTGCCGACCGCGCTGCGGGCCGAGGGCGTGGACGACCGGGTGTGCGAGAAGCTCGGGATCTGGGCCGCGTCCGCGAACCTCGATCGGTGGGACGACCTCGTGTCGAGGCTGCGGCACCCCCAGTTCCGCGTCAAGATCGGGATCGTCGGCAAGTACGTCCACCTGACCGACACCTACAAGAGCCTGAACGAGGCGCTGGTCCACGGGGGCATCGCGAACCACGTCGGCGTCGACCTCGTGTTCGTCGACTCCGAGACGGTCGACCCGCAGGACGCGGACCGGGTGCTGGCCGACGTGGACGGCGTGCTGGTCCCCGGCGGGTTCGGGGAGCGCGGGGTCGAGGGCAAGATCGCCGCGATCCGGTACGCCCGCGAGCACCAGGTGCCGTACTTCGGGATCTGCCTCGGGATGCAGCTCGCGACGATCGAGTACGCCCGCAACGTCCTCGGGCTGCACGGCGCGATGTCGCGCGAGTTCGACGCCCAGCCGTCGGACCCGGTGATCGAGCTGATGGACGAGCAGCGCAACGTGACCGACAAGGGCGGCACGATGCGGCTCGGGTCGTTCCCGTGCGATCTGGTCGACGGCTCGCTCGTCCGGCGGATCTACGGGTCGGGGCGGATCTTCGAGCGCCACCGCCACCGGTTCGAGGTGAACCCGGCGTACCACGCGGCGCTCCAGGCGCAGGCTCCGGGCGAGCCGCGCGGGCTGCGGCTGACCGGCTGGTCGCCCGACCGGGTGTTGGTGGAGCTGGTGGAGCTCGACGGGCACCCGTGGTTCGTCGGCTGCCAGTACCACCCCGAGTTCAAGAGCCGGCCGCTCGAGCCGCACCCGCTGTTCGCGAGCTACATCCGCGCGGTGGCCGAGCACAAGCGCCGCCGGATCGCCGAGCGCGACGCGAAGACGCCGACGACCACCGCCGATCGGGCCCAGCCGCCCGAGGCCTGATCGGTCCCTGTGACGCCTCGGCCATCTTTCGGCTCGCCGGGCCGAGCGACGCCGGTCACTCCAACGCGGGCCTGCCGCCGTCGGACCGCGCGGGCCCGGACGCCCACGCGCCCCGTCCGTACCGGTTCGATCGCCCGGCGGGGTGGACGTGCTCCGTCGATCCGTCGGACCGCCCGACCTGCGAGAGCTTCGTCCGCGCGGTCCGGGCACGGATCTTGCGCAGGTTCGGTACGGTTCCTCTTTACACCAGGCCACGGGGGAATATAATAAACCCAGTCGAGACGAAGACGCAGCAAAACCCGGGGTAGTCGGCACCTTCTGCCGACTTGCCAGCGCGGTTGGTTCACTCTGGCGCTTCACTCCGACGGGTCGACGTGGTGTCGCACTCGCGCACGGGTTCGTGTGCGGGGTCTTCCTTCGCATTCCGACGGCAATCCTCGCGGACGAACAGGGCAGGCAATGGCAGACCTCGGCATCCGACTCGAAGCGAAGATGACGCACTCCATGGTGATGAGCCCGCGGATGCAGCAGGCGATCAAGCTGCTCCAGCTCAACCACATGGACATCGTCCAGCACATCAACGAGGCGATGCTCGAGAACCCGACCCTCGAGGTGGTCCCCGACTCCGACATGACGGAGCCCGAGGCGCCGCAGCAGCTCGTGCAGAAGGCCGCCGAGACCCAGAACGACCTGATCGAGCAGCGCAACGGCACCGACAACAACATCGACTGGGAGAAGTTCCTCGAGCAGATGAGCGACAACGGGCCGCGCCAGCCCGCCACCGCCGGCGGCACGATCCACGACGACCTGCCGCCGATCGAGACGAACCTCACCTACGGCGAGTCCCTCGCCGATCACCTGCTGTTCCAGCTCCAGATGGTCAAGTGTGGCGAGGAGGAGCACCTCGCGGCCGAGGGGATCATCCACAACCTCGACGACCGCGGGTACCTCGCGGTCCCGCTCGAGGAGCTCGCAGCAGACATCGAGATCGACCAGGAGATCATGCTCGAGGCGCTCGAGCTGGTCCAGACGCTCGACCCGATCGGGTGCGGGGCCCGCGACCTGTCGGAGTGCCTGATCATCCAGGCGCACGTGGCGTTCCCCGAGGACGACACGTTCGATCGGATCCTCCGGATCCACCTGTCCAACCTCGAGCGCAGGAACTACGCCGCGATCGCGAAGGACCTCGGCCTGGACGTCGAGGACGTGATCGAGTACCACAAGATGATCCAGGAGCTCGATCCCCTCCCCGGACGTGGATTTTCGGGTGAAGATCCCCGCTACATCACCCCGGACATCTACGTCGAGCGGCGGAACGACGACTGGGTGGTCACGCTGAACGAAGACGGGATGCCGGATCTCCGCGTCAGCCGGTACTACCAGAAGATCCTGCGGGGGGCGTCGAAGACCGACAAGGAGTACCTCCTCGACAAGCTGCGCGGCGCCGAGTTCCTGATCAAGTCGATCAACAAGCGCCGCCGCACGATCCGCAAGGTCATGGAGAGCATCCTCAAGTTCCAGCGTGAGTTCTTCGACCACGGGGTCGATCGGCTCCGGCCGCTGGTGCTCCAGGACGTGGCGGACGACGTGGGGGTGCACATGTCCACCGTGTCCCGCGTCACCACCAACAAGTACGTGCACACGCCGCACGGGACGTTCGAGCTGAAGTTCTTCTTCAGCGCCGCGGTCAAGCAGCAGGCCGGCGGCGACATGGCGGCCGAGGCGATCAAGAACCGGATCCGGCAGATGGTCGGCGAAGAGGACCACAAGAACCCGCTCTCCGACCAGCAGATCGCCGACGCGATGAAGCGGGACGGGATCACCGTCGCGCGGCGCACCGTCGCAAAGTACCGCGAGGGGATGGGAATCCTGCCGTCCAGCAAGCGAAAGCAGATGTTCTGAGGCGGATCCGATCGCGTTTCGCGGGCGCTGCGTCCCGAGATCCGATTCGTTCCGCATATGGTTCATTGGAGGGCGGCACGCAGCCTCCCTCGCAGCCGTGGAGACCCGATGCATCTCGAGGTCAGTTTCCGGAACCTGCGCCCGCGCGACGAGGTCAAGACCCGCGCCCAGGCGCTGTACGGCAAGCTCGAACGGTTCCTCGACCCGGCGGCCGAAGGTCAGCTGGTGGTGACCGTCGAACACGCGAGCGCCGTGCTCGAGCTCGTGGTGCGCACCGGCGGCGAGGTCCACACCGTGACCGAAGAAGACCCGGAGCTGCGGGCAGCGCTCGACAAGGTGTTCCACACGATGGAAGTCCGGCTCCGCCGGAGCAAGGAGCGCCGCCTCGACCGCACGCGGAAGTCCGTGCCCCCCGGCGATGGGTTCGCGCCGTCGGAGCAGTGACCGCGGCTCGGGCAGGGTAAAGGGGGTCTGGTTCGCCGCTGGACCGCCGTATCTACCCCGTGGGCCTACCCCGTGGGGCTACCCTGTGCAGCCCTGCCGGGTTACTCCGTCCGGCCGTGCGAGCGCACGGTGGACGCACAACCAGAGAGAACGGCATGGCCCTGAAGAACTTCCTGTTCACGTCCGAGTCCGTCACCGAGGGACACCCCGACAAAGTCTGCGACATGTGCTCGGACGCAGTCCTCGACGCGCACCTCGCCCAGGACTCGAAGGCGCGGGTCGCGTGCGAGACGGCCGTGAAGACGGGGTTCGTTCTCCTGCTGGGTGAGATCACGTCGCGGGCGAACGTGAACTACCCGGCGTTGATCCGCGACGTGGTGCGGGACATCGGGTACACCGACTCGGCCCACGGGTTCGACGGCAACACCTGCGCGATCATGGTCGCGCTCGAGCAGCAGAGCCCGGACATCGCGATGGGCGTCGACGAGTCGTCCGGCCACGAGCAGGGGGCAGGCGACCAGGGCATGATGTTCGGCTACGCGTGCGACGAGACCTCCGCCCTGATGCCGGCGTCGATCTACTACGCGCACCGCCTGTCGGAGAAGCTGTCGGCGGTCCGCCGCGACGGCACCGTCCCGTACCTCCGGCCGGACGGCAAGACCCAGGTGACGATCGAGTACCGCGACGGCAAGCCGGTCCGGGTCGACGCGGTCGTGGTGTCGTCCCAGCACGCCGAGCACGCCACCCAGGACCAGATCCGCACCGACATCGTCGAGCGCGTGATCAACACCACGATCCCGGCCGAGCTGCTCGACGCGAAGACGAAGTACTACGTCAACCCGACGGGTCGGTTCGTGATCGGCGGCCCGATGGGCGACTCGGGCGTCACCGGCCGGAAGATCATCGTCGACACCTACGGCGGCCACGGGTCGCACGGCGGCGGCGCGTTCTCCGGCAAGGACCCGTCGAAGGTCGACCGCTCTGCCGCCTACATGGCGCGGTACATCGCGAAGAACCTCGTCGCGGCCGGGATGTGCGAGCGGGCCCTGGTCCAGCTCGCGTACGCGATCGGCGTCGCCGAGCCGGTGTCGGTGATGGTCGACACGTTCGGCACGGGCAAGGTGGCGGACGAGCGGCTGTCGGCCTGTGTCCGCGAGCTGTTCCCGCTCAAGCCGGCCGGGCTGATCAAGCACCTCGAGCTGCTCCGCCCGATCTACCGCAACACCGCGGCGCACGGTCACTTCGGCCGTGAGGGCTTCAGCTGGGAGAAGACCGACAAGGTCGAGGCGATCCGCGCGTTCGTGAAGTAGCGCGCCGCGATCGCGACTGCGTCGGAGGTCGCCGATCCCGAACGATCGGGGTCGGCCCGCCGGACCCACGAGGTGGTTGCGGTCGCTCGCCGCGACGACTAATCACTGCGTCCGGGCCCCCGTCGCCACCGGGTGGGGGCCGTGGTTCACGTCAGCTCCCCCGGCGGGGCGCTCGAAGGGGCACATCGATGGCCGACGGTTCCGAGGTCCTGTTCTCGATCACCCGCGAGCAGCTGAACACGGGCCTGCGCGGGTTCCCGGTCGGCACCTGCCGCACCTCGGCGGTCGACCCGGTCGGCGGCGTCTCGTACGTCGGCTACCCGGTCGCGGATCTGGCGTACCGCGATCCCGAAGAGATCGTGTACCTGCTGCTCGAGCGGGCGCTGCCGACCCCCGAGCAGCTCGCGGCGTTCAAGGAAGATCTCCGGCGCCGGTCGGGGATCGACCCGAAGGTGCTCGCGATGCTGAAGACGCTGCCGGTCGAGGGTCACCCGATGGAGTGGCTCCAGGCGGGCCTGATCTTCCTCGGGATGACCAGCAAGACCGGCGACTACGCCGAAGACGCCCGCAACGTGATCGTGTGGGCGCCCGAGCTGGTGGCCGCGATCTTCCGCCTCCGCTCCGGGTGGGGCGATCCCATCGCGCCCGACCCCTCGCTCGGGCTGGTCGAGAACTTCGTCCACATGCTGGGCGTCCCGGGCGGCGATCCCGCGCGCCTCACCCGCCTCCTGCGGGTGTTCTACGTGCTCCACCTGGACCACGGCGGCGGAAACCTGTCCACCTTCGTGGGGAAGGCGGCCGCCAGCTCGCTCACCGACCAGTTCTCGAGCCTCGCGGCAGCGATGGCCGCGCTGTACGGGCCGCTCCACGGCCGGGCGAACCAGGACTGCCTCGACTTCGTGCGGAAGGTCGGGACGGCCGATCCGGTCGAGGTCGAGCGGTTCGTCCGCGCCGAGCTCGACGCGGGCGGCAAGATCTACGGGTTCGGCCACGCGGTGCTCCGGGCCGAAGACCCGCGCGCGCTGGTCGAGTACGAGCTCGGCGACCGGATCTGCGGAGACGATCCGCTGTTCGCCGTCGCGCGGACCCTGCGCGACGTGGCGACCCGGGTCCTCAAGGAGAGCCCGAAGGTCAGCAACCCGTACCCGAACGTCGACGCGGTGTCGGGCACGCTGTTGAACGCGGTCGGCCTGACCGACAGCAACTACTACACGGTCCTGTTCGGTCTGTCGCGGATCGCAGGGATCGCGGCCCAGATCGTCGAGGAGCGGCTCCGGCTGCGCGGCGGCAAGGGGATCCCGATCTACCGCCCGAAGTACCTGGCCGAAGACCAGCCGAAGCGTCGCCTCACCTGACTCTCCCGGAGCATCCCCATGTCGGCCAGTAGCCCCCGAATCCCCGAGCCCACCCGCGGGACCGCGATCACCGTCGGCGCCGGCGGCGCGCTGAACGTCCCGAACGACCCGATCATCTGCTACATCGAGGGCGACGGCACCGGCCCCGACATCTGGAAGGCGAGCGTCCGGGTGTTCGACGCCGCGGTCCGCAAGTCGTACGGCGACCAGAAGCAGATCGTGTGGCACGAGGTGTACGCTGGGGAGAAGGCGTTCACTCAGTTCGGCGAGTGGCTGCCGGACGAGACGCTGGCCCAGATCTCGAAGTACTTGTTCGGGATCAAGGGCCCGCTGACCACCCCGGTCGGCGGCGGGATCCGGTCGCTGAACGTCGCGCTGCGCCAGCAGCTCGATCTGTACACCTGTGTCCGGCCGGTCCGATGGTTCACCGGCGTGCCGAGCCCGGTGAAGAACCCGGGCGACGTCGACATGGTGATCTTCCGCGAGAACTCGGAGGACATCTACGCCGGGATCGAGTGGGCGGCGGGGAGCCCGGAGGCGACGAAGCTGATCGCGTTCCTCCAGAAGGAGCTCGGGGTCAAGAAGATCCGGTTCCCGGAGACCAGCGGGATCGGGATCAAGCCGGTCAGCCAGGAGGGCACCGAGCGCCTGATGCGGGCGGCGGTCAAGTTCGCGCTCGAGACCAAGGCCCCGTCGGTGACGATCGTCCACAAGGGCAACATCATGAAGTTCACCGAAGGTGCGTTCAAGTCGTGGGCGTACGCCCTCGCCGAGCGCGAGTTCGGCGACCGGGTGTTCACCTGGGCCCAGTACGAGAAGCTCGAGGCGGGGAGCGGCGGCAAGGCGGCGGCGGACGCGGCGCAGAAGGCGGCCGAGCAGGCCGGCAAGCTGATCATCAAGGACGTGATCGCCGACGCGATGCTCCAGCAGGTTCTGCTCCGTCCGAAGGAGTACTCGGTCATCGCCACGCTGAACCTGAACGGTGACTACCTGTCGGACGCGCTCGCAGCGCAGGTCGGTGGGATCGGGATCGCCCCGGGTGCCAACATCAACTACGTCACCGGACACTCGGTGTACGAGGCGACCCACGGCACCGCGCCGAAGTACGCGAACCAGGACAAGGTCAACCCGGCTTCGGTGATCCTGTCCGGTGAGATGATGCTGCGTCGGATGGGCTGGACCGAGGCCGCGGATCGGATCATCCGCGGGATCGAGTCCGCGATCGCCGACAAGCAGGTGACCTACGACTTCCACCGGCTGATGGACGGAGCCACGCTGCTGAAGTGCAGCGAGTTCGCAGACGCCATCATCGCGCGGCTGTAGAGAGGTGTCGACGTGAAGGTGCACGAGTTCCAGGCCAAGTCCCTGCTGCGGCGGTACAACGTGCCGCTCCTCGCGGGTGAACACGCGACGACGCCCGACGAGGCGGTCGAGGCCGCGAAGCGGATCGGCGGCTCGCTGTGGGTGGTGAAGTCCCAGATCCATGCGGGCGGCCGCGGCAAGGGCCGGTTCGTCGAGCAGGTGTCGTCCCAGGCGATCGCGAAGGCGGCGAAGGGCGAGGACGCCGGTGAGGGCAAGGGCGGCGTGCGGCTCGCGCGGTCGCTCGACGAGGTCCGCGCCCAGGCGGCGGACATGCTCGGCAACACGCTCGTCACCAAGCAGACCGGTCCGGGCGGCAAGCGCGTCACCCACCTGTTCGTCGAGGCCGGGTGCGAGATCGACCGCGAGCTGTACGTGTCGATCCTGCTCGACCGCGCGGTGAACGAGGTCCTGCTGATGGTGTCGGTCGCCGGCGGGATGGACATCGAGGTGGTCGCCGAGCACCACCCCGAGCAGATCCTGAAGATCCACATCGACCCGACCGCGGGGTTCTCCGCGTTCCAGGGCCGCCAGCTCGCGTTCTCGCTCGGCCTGAGCGGTCCGGCGTTCAAGGCCGGCGCGAAGATGATGCAGCTCCTGTACGACGCGTACATGGGCACCGACTGCTCGATGCTCGAGGTCAACCCGCTGGTGGTGACCAAGGGCGGTGAGGTCCTGGCGCTCGACGCCAAGATGACGTTCGACGACAACGCCCTGTTCCGCCACCCGGACATCGCCGAGATGCGCGACGAGTCCGAGGAGGATCGGGCGGAGACCGAGGCTGCGAAGTGGAACCTGTCGTACGTGTCGCTCGACGGCAACATCGGGTGCATGGTCAACGGCGCCGGGCTGGCGATGTCCACGATGGACATCATCCAGTACAAGGGCGCGAAGCCCGCGAACTTCCTCGACGTGGGCGGTGGGGCCAACAAGGAGCAGGTGTCGGCGGCGTTCCGGATCATCACCCGCGACCCCGCGGTGAAGGGGATCCTGGTCAACATCTTCGGCGGCATCATGAAGTGTGACGTGATCGCCGAGGGCGTCGTGGCTGCGGTGAAGGACGTGGGGCTGAAGGTCCCGCTGGTGGTCCGGCTGGTCGGCACCAACGCAGAGCTCGGCGCGAAGGTGCTGAACGACAGCGGTCTCGCGATCACCCCCGCCACCACCCTCGACGAAGCCGCCGACAAGATCGTCGCCGCCGTGAAGGGAGCCTGACATGTCGATCCTCGTCGATCGGAACACCCGGGTGATCACCCAGGGGATCACCGGCTCGGCCGGCGCGTTCCACACGAAGCAGTGCATCGCCTACGGCACCACCGTGGTGGGCGGCGTGGTCCCCGGGAAGGGCGGCCAGACGTTCGAGGGCGTGCCGGTGTTCGACACCGTCCACGACGCGGTCCACAAGGCCGGCGCCACCGCGTCGATGATCTTCGTCCCGCCGCCGTTCGCGGCCGACGCGATCCTCGAGGCGATCGACGCCGGGATCGAGCTCGTCGTCGCGATCACCGAGGGGATCCCGGTCCGGGACATGATCCCGGTCGCGCGGGTGCTCGAGACGTCGAAGTCGCGGTTGATCGGCCCGAACTGTCCGGGCGTCATCACCCCCGGCCAGTGCAAGATGGGCATCATGCCCGGCCACATCCACACCGCCGGCAAGGTCGGCGTGTTGTCGCGGTCCGGCACGTTGACCTACGAGGCGGTCGGCCAGCTGTCCGCGGTCGGGCTCGGCCAGTCGAGCTGCGTCGGGATCGGCGGTGACCCGATCATCGGCACGAAGTTCATCGACGTGTTGACCCTGTTCAACGACGATCCGAACACCGAGGCGGTGATCATGATCGGCGAGATCGGAGGGTCGGCCGAGGAAGAGGCCGCCGCCTGGATCAAGGCCAACATGAAGAAGCCGGTCGTCAGCTTCATCGCCGGCGCGTCCGCTCCCCCCGGACGTCGGATGGGCCACGCGGGCGCGATCATCTCCGGCGGGCAGGGGACCGCGGAGTCGAAGTTCGCGGCGCTCGAGGACGCAGGCGTCCACATCGTCCGGTCGCCGGCGACGATGGGCCGCCGGATGGCCGAGGTCCTGCGGGCGAGCTGACCCGAACGGCGGGTGGGGTCGGCGGGGTGCCCGGTGGCGTCCCCCGGCCGCACGGCCCGCCGCGCCTCGTCCGGTGGCTCGGGTCTCGTCGAGGCTCCCGCGCGACCGCGGGCCCTACACCGGCGGCCGGGGCGGCAGGCACCGGGCCACGTCGGTCAGCCCGGTGACCGACCGGATCCCGCCCGGGATCTCCGGGACGAGCCACGCCGGGGCGCCGCCTGCACCGCGGACCAGCTCGGCGATCGCGCGCCGGTGCGCGTCGGCCAGCGCCCGGGCCGACTCCGGCAGCCGGGCGATCGCCTCGACCGCGTCGGCCCACCCGTCGACGCCCCGGCCGGCGGCCAGCAGCGCCTGCCGCGACGGGAACGTCCCGGTCGGCGGCGCCTGGACCCGGTTCACCAGGAACCCCGCGAACGACATCCCGCGAGACCGCAGCTCCTCCAGGAACCCGAGCAGGTCGTTGCGCTCCGGGGCGTTGGCGTCGGTGACCAGCCAATACGCGGTGTCCGGCGCTTGGAGCAGCGTCGCCACCGTGTCGCTCCGCTCGCGGAACCCGGCCGACAGGTCGGCGATCAGGTCGAAGAACTCGCGGATCTCGCCGAGCACCTTGTCGCCCGCCAGGCGGTTCACGATCGACAGCGCCCCGCGCGCCGCGACGCCCCGCAGGCTCCCGCCGGTCGTGTCGAGCAGCGACAGCATCGACCGGTCGAGGATCGCGCGGACCCGGTCCGGGGCCCGGAAGAAGTCGACCACGTGTTGGGTGGGCGGGGTGTCGACCACCACCCGGTCGTACGCCCCGCTCGCCACGAGCTCGTACAGCTTCTCGACCGCCATGTACTCGTGGCTGCCCGACAGGCGGGTGCTCACGGCCCGGTAGTACCGGTTGGCGAGCAGGCGCTCGGCCGTCTCCGGGGTCGCGCGCCGACGGATCACCTCGTCCCAGGTGCTCTTCCGGTCGAGCATCAGCGCGTCGACGGTGCCGGAGACCCCGGGGACCGCGACCCTCCGGGGGACGTTGTCGAGCGCGTCGACCCCGAGCGCGTCGGCGAGGCGTCGGGCGGGATCGATCGTCAGCACGACCACCCGCTCGCCGCTGGTGGCGTACGACACGGCGAGGGCGGCCGAGATCGTGGTCTTGCCGGTGCCCCCGACCCCGCAGCACACCGCGACCTTGGTGGGGACGCTCGCTGGCACCGTCACGCGCCCTCCGACAAGGCGCGCGCCACCCGGGTCACGATGTCGGCGTCGACCCGCGGGGCCTCGAGCACCCGCGGGATCCCGAGCTCCGCGAGCCCGGCCGACAGGCGGCGGAGCGCGTCGGCGTGGCGATCGGCCCGGGCCTCGGTCGCCCGGATCAGCCCCCGCAGCCCGTCGGCGTCCGGGACGGAGCCCAACACCTCCAGCACCTTCGACGCGCCCGGCGGGTTCGGGATCGGGCGCGGCTCGACCTGGTTCGCGATCGCCGCCGCCGGAGTGAACCCCTCGTCGCGGAGCGCGCGCGCCAGCTCGATCGTCTCCTGCACGGGCAGCTCCTCGGGGATCGTCGCCAGCACGGTCGCGGTCCGGACCGGATCCGCGAGGAACAGCTCGATCGACCGCGCGAGCTCGTAGAACGGCCCGGTGCGCGTGATCTCCGTCATCGTCCGCGCCGCCTGCAGCAGGGTGATCCCGTGGCCGGTGGCGGGCGCGTCGAGCACGTACACGTCGTACCGCGGATCCGAGGGGAGGGGCTCGGAGATCAGGTTCTCGATCTTGCCCAGCAGCAGCAGATCGTGGAGCCCGGGGACCCCGTCCACGAACGAGGTGACGAACCGGTTCCGCACCGCGTGCCGGGCGAACGGCGGCAGCTTCAGCTTCCGCTGCGCGAACTCCTCGAGGCACTCGGGCACGGTCAGCGACCACACGTCGACCCCGGGCGCGCCGCGCCGGAACGCGAAGCTCCGACCGGTGAGCTCGAACTTCGCGGCCAGGGCCGAGCCCTCGCCGAGCTCGATCACGCACGCCCGCAGGCCGCGCCGGGCCGCCGCGACCCCGAGGGCGGCGGTCAGCGTGGTGCGCCCGACCCCGCCCTTGCCGAGGACCACGATCAGCCGGTGGTCGAACAGGCTCATTCGGCCCCCGCGCGGTCGACCGGCACGATCGTGGCGCCGGGGTCGACGGGGTCGACCGCGGCGTGGGACGGCAGGTCGAGCGCCGCCTGGACCGCGCGGAACACGCGGGCCGACAGCAGCATGTCGACGTGGCCGCACTCGTCGATCCGCACCGCGTCCGCACCGTGCGGTGGGATCGCGCTCGACGCCGGGACGATCACCGGGTCGTCCGGGCTGAACACGCACACGGTCGGGACCGCCGGCGGCCACAGCCCATCCAGCACGTGGGATCCGTACCGGATCTCCTCGACCGATCGCCCCCGACCGAACACCGCGAGCCGGGTGCCGCTCCACCCGGTGCCGACGGTGACCAGCCGCCGCACGTTCGTCGCGCCGTGGTGGCGGAGGTACCACGCCGCCACGAGGCCGCCGGTCGAGAACGCCACGAGGTCCACCCGCGTGGCCCCACTCGCGGCGCGCAGGGCGGTGATCGCGGCGGCGAGCCCCTCCGCCTCGGTCGCGAGGGTCCCGTCACGGTCGCGGCGATCGATCGGGAACACCCACCGCCACCCGCGGCGACGGAGGAACGTCGCGAGCGGCCAGAACCCGGCCCGGTTCCAGGTGAGCCCGGGGACGAGGAGCACCGGCGGCAACCGTGGGTTCTGCGGCGCCTGGCTCGGCTTCGGGTCCGGCCTGCCCCACGCCAGCCACGACGCGAGCCGGAGCGCGGCCCTCGCGCCGGCCTCCCGAGCGATCCGGGCGAACAACGCCGGAGATGCGGCGATTGGTTCGTTGCGGTCCGCCGCCTGGATCGCCACGCCGACCGCCGCCACGATCGTGGTCCAGGCGAACAGGGCAGTCGGGACCAACAGAAGCCAGTACGGCGCCAACGGTCGTGCCTCCGGGCTTGCCGAGGAGCGCTCGGGTCCCTATATCGAGTCGGGTCGCGAGCGCGGAGGCTTGATGCCGATCTACGAGTACGAGTGCACCGCTTGTGGTCATCGGTTCGAACTGATGCAGAAGATCGGCGCCGAACCTCCACCGTGCCCGGACTGCGCCGCGGTCGAAGTCCGCAAGCGGATCTCCCAGTCGGCGTTCATCCTGAAGGGCGGCGGCTGGTACAAGGATCACTACGGGCTGAAGGGCGGCGGCAGCGGCGACAGCGCGTCGAAGTCCGACGGCGGGTCGAAGGCCGACGGCGCGAAGGCCGACAGCGGGTCGAAGGCTGACGCGCCGAAGTCCGACGGGGGCGCCGCCAAGGCCGACGCGCCGAAGTCCGAGTCGAAGTCCACCACCTCCACGACCTCGACCACCACCACCACGGCGGCCAAGTGACCACGATCATCGACGGCGCAGCGATCGCCCGTCGATGGAACCAGGCCCTCAAGGAGCGGGTCGCCGGGCTCGCGCGCCCGCCAGGGCTCGCGGTGGTGCTGGTCGGCGACGATCCCGGGTCCCAGGTGTACGTGCGGCGGAAGGGCGAGGTCGCGGGGCGGCTCGGGTTCCACCACCGCCAGATCGACCTGCCCGCCACCACGCCGCTCGCGACGATCCTCGCCACCGTCGACGCGCTGAACGCGGACCCGGCGATCGACGGGATCCTGGTCCAGCTCCCGCTGCCCGCCGGCCTCGACGGGCGGGTGGTCACCGAGCGGATCGACCCGCGCAAGGACGTCGACGGCCTGACCACCGCGAACGCCGGGGCCCTGTCGCAGGGGCGGCCGCGGATCGTGCCGTGCACCCCCGCCGGGGTGATCGGGCTGCTCGCCGAGTCCGCGATCGCGCTCGAGGGGATCGAGGCGGTGGTGATCGGCCGGTCGAACCTGTTCGGTCGGCCGATGGCCCAGCTGCTCGAGCACGCGAACGCCACCGTCACGGTCGCCCACAGCCGGACGCAGGACCTGCGGGCGGTGGTCCAGCGGGCCGAGCTGGTCGTCGCGGCGGTCGGGCGCCCGGAGTTGGTCCGCGGAGACTGGGTCCGCGACGGCGCCGTCGTGATCGACGTCGGGATGAACCGGCTCCTGGACGGTTCGCTGGTCGGCGACGTGGCCTACGCCGAGGTCGCGCCGCGGGTCCGGGCGATCACCCCGGTCCCGGGCGGGGTCGGACCGACCACGATCGCGATGCTGATGGCGAACACCTACCGCGCCGCGACCGACAGGTAGGGCGCGAGCTCGATCGGGCCGGCGAGGGCCGGGCCGGTCGAGGTGGTCGCCCGGAGCAGGATCCGCGTCCCGTGGACCCACGCCCCGTCCAGCGCGAGGTCGGGGGTCTCGGCGACGCCGTCCGGGGCCGGGTCGACCAGCCGGAAGAACGGCACCCCGTCGGCGTACACGGTGAGCTCGCCCCGCGTCCGGGCCCCCTCGCGCTGGCGATCGATCGCGACCTGGACCGTCACCGCGCGCCCCCCGACGTCGATCACCGCGCCGGCCGAGTCGATGGCGATCGGTGCCGGACGCGGATCGAGCGGCAGCCCGACGGCGCCGAGCACCCGGGTCGCGCCCTCGAGCGCCGCCCGCGAGGCGGCGAACGAGGTGCAGTCGCTCGGGTCGTCCGCCGGGGCGTACACGTCGAACCACCGGAGCTCGCGCCGCTCGTCCAGCGACCACAGGCCGATCCCCGCCGACGCGCCCGCCGCGAGCCCGGGATAGCCGCAGTCGGTCGCCCCGTCCGGCTGTGACACCCGCCGGAACGCGAGCTGGCCGGTGTCCCACCCGATCGCCAGGACCTCGATCCGGTCCGTCCCCGCGGTCCCCGGCCCGGCGGCGGATCCGAGCGCCGGGGGCGGGGCGGCCAGCGCGTTCGTGAACGCGATCGCGGCGAGCGCGAGCATCGGCACCTCCCGCGATCCGGTACGGCGGGCGCGGTCTCGGGGGAGTCGCAACTCGTGTCGGGTCGTACCCGATCGCCGGCGTCGACCTGCACCCCGTCGCGATCGGCCGCGCGTTGACACCCACCGGGCGCCGGGTCATGGTGCCCGACCACCCGCGGGGGTCCGATGTCGTTGCGTCGCACGCCGTTCTACGACCGTCACGTCGCTGCTGGCGCTCGGATCGTCCCGTTCGCCGGGTTCGAGATGCCGGTCCAGTACCAGGGGGTCCGCGAGGAGCACGTCCGCACCCGCACCGCCGCCGGCCTGTTCGACGTGTCGCACATGGGCGAGGTCCGGTTCCGCGGTCCGAACGCCGAGACCGCGCTGTCGTGGCTCCTGTCGAACGCGATCCGGAAGCTCGAGCCCGGGCAGGCCCAGTACAACGCGATGTGCAACGAGCGCGGCGGGATCGTCGACGACGTGTTCGTGTACAAGGTCGCCGGCGACGACTTCATGGTCTGCGTGAACGCCGCGAACCGCGACAAGGACCACGCGTGGATGGTCGCGCACAACCCGCACGGCGCCACGATCGTCGACGAGGGCGACCAGTGGGCCCAGCTCGCGATCCAGGGCCCGAAGGCGGTCGACGTGGTCGATCGGCTGGTCGGGTTCGACGCCCGGGCCGTCCCGCGCCACCACTTCCGGATCGACGCGTTCGGCGGCGTCGCCGGGTGCATGATCGCCCGCACCGGCTACACCGGCGAGGACGGGTTCGAGGTGTTCATCCCGGTCGCCCACGCAGCGCCGCTGTGGGACGAGGTCCTCCGGGCCGGCCAGCCCGAAGGGATCGGCCCGATCGGCCTCGGCGCCCGTGACACGCTCCGGCTCGAGGTCCGCAACGCGCTGTACGGCCACGAGCTCACCGACGACACCTCGCCGCTCCAGGCCGGGCTCGGGTGGATCGTCAAGCTCCAGAAGCCGGGCGGGTTCGTCGGATCCGACGCGATCGCCGCCCGCAAGGCCACCGACCGCGACGTGCTCGTCGGGATGGTGATCGACGGCAAGCGGATCGCGCGCGAGGGGATGGACGTGACCGTCAGCGGTGCGAAGATCGGGCGGGTCACCTCCGGCACGCTCGCGCCGTCGCTCGACTGCGGGGTGTGCCTCGCGTACGTCGACCAGCAGTTCAAGGCCCCCGGTTCCCGGCTCACGATCGACGTCCGCGGCAAAGAGGCGGTCGGCGTGGTGGTCCAAGGCCCGTTCGTCAAACCCGGCAGCGCGTCCGACGCGTCCAGCGACTCGTGAGGGAGGGTGCATGAAGATCCCGGACAACCTGAAGTACACCGACCACGACGAGTGGGTGAAGCTCGACGGCGACGTGATGTCGGTCGGGATCACCGACTACGCCCAGGATCAGCTCGGTGAGCTGGTCCACGTCGAGCTCCCCGCGGTCGGCAAGAAGGTCCAGGCCGGCGCCGTCGTGTGCGAGGTCGAGTCGGTCAAGGCGGTGGCCGAGATCTACGCGCCCGCGACCGGCGAGGTCGTGGCGGTCAACGAGATCCTCGAGGACGCCGCCGAGCAGATCAACAAGGACCCCTACGGGTCGTGGATCTACAAGCTGAAGGTCGCGGCCCCGCCCGCCGGGCTGCTCGATCCCGCCGCGTACCGCACCAAGGTGTCGTAGCGCAGGGTGTCGTAGCGCTGGTTCGAAGGCGCGTGTCGTAGGGCGAGTCCCCGCACAGCTCGGAGTGCTGCCGATGTCGACGATCCCCGGTCCCGACGTGTTCCTGTCCCGCCACCTCGGCCCGTCCGACGCGGAGATGGCCGAGATGCTGCGCGCTGTCGGCGTCTCGTCGCTCGAGGCGCTGATCGAGCGGGCGATCCCGGCCGCGATCCGCGCGCGCCCGGGCGCGATGGACGCCCTGCCGGAGGCGCTGCCCGAGCACGCCGCGCTGGCGGAGCTCGCCGAGCGGGCGGCCGAGAACCGGGTGTTCCGGAGCTACCTCGGGATGGGGTACAACGGCACGATCACCCCGCCGGTGATCCTGCGGAACGTGCTGGAGAACCCGGGGTGGTACACGGCGTACACGCCGTACCAGGCCGAGATCTCGCAGGGGCGGCTCGAGGCGCTCCTGGTGTACCAGACCGTGGTGCAGCAGCTCACCGGGCTCGAGATCGCCAACGCGAGCATGCTCGACGAGGGCACGGCCGCGGCCGAGGCGATGACGATGTCGCACCGCCTCGAGGGCGGCGATCGGTCGACGTTCTTCGTCGACGACCGGTGTCACCCGCAGGTGATCGCGGTGATCGAGACCCGGGCCGAGCCGCTCGGGTTGAAGGTCCGGCGCGGTCGGGCCGAGTCCGCCGATCTGACCGACGTGTTCGGCGCGATCGTGCCGTACCCCGCGACCGACGGCTCGGTGATCGACGTCCGCGGGTTCTGCGCCCGGGCCCACGACGCGAAGGTCTTGGTGACCGTCGCGACCGATCTGCTCGCCCTGGTGCTGATGGAGCCGCCCGGGCCGCTCGGGGCGGACATCGCGGTCGGCAACAGCCAGCGGTTCGGCGTCCCGATGGGGTTCGGCGGTCCGCACGCGGCGTTCATGGCCACGAAGGCTTCGTTCCAGCGCCAGCTCCCGGGTCGGCTGATCGGGATCAGCAAGGACAGCCACGGCGATCCGGCCCTCCGGATGGCGCTCCAGACGCGCGAGCAGCACATCCGGCGCCAAAAGGCCACGAGCAACATCTGCACCGCTCAGGTCCTGCTCGCGGTGTGCGCCGGGTTCTACGCGGTGTGGCACGGCCCGGACGGGCTGCGCCGGATCGCCACCCGGGTCCATCAGATGGCGGAGGCCCTGGCCGAGGCGGCGACCCGCGGCGGGTGGACGGTCGCGCCGGGGCCCCGGTTCGACACGGTCCGGCTCGAGAACGCCGCCGGCCTCGTCACCAAGGCGCTGGCGAAGGAGATCAACCTCCGCCCGTTGGACGGTGGTGCCGTCGCGATCGTGCTCGACGAGACGGTGACCGAGGCAGACCTCGCGGACCTGTTCGCGTTGGTCCGGTGCACCGATCCGGTCGAGGCCGTGCTCGACGCGGTGGATCCGGCGCTCCCGCCGGGGGTCCGGCGGACGACCGCGTTCCTGACGGAGCCGGTGTTCCATCGCCACAAGAGCGAGACCGAGATGCTGCGGTTCCTCCACCGCCTCCAGGTCAAGGATCTGGCGCTCGACGCGTCGATGATCCCGCTCGGCAGCTGCACGATGAAGCTGAACGCCACCACCGAGATGATCCCGGTGACCTGGCCGGGGTTCGGCGCGCTGCACCCGTTCGCCCCGGCCGACCAGACGAAGGGCTACCTCCGCCTGTTCCGCGAGCTCGAGTCGTGGCTCGCCACGATCACCGGGTTCGACGCGGTCAGCCTCCAGCCGAACGCGGGCTCGCAGGGCGAGTACGCAGGGCTGCTCGCGATCCGCGAGTACCACCGGTCCCGCGGTGACCACCAGGTGCGCACGGTGTGCCTGATCCCGACCTCGGCCCACGGGACGAACCCCGCGTCGGCGGTGATGGCGGGGATGGAGGTGGTGATCGTCGAGTGCGACGACGCCGGCAACATCGACGTGGCGGACCTGAAGGCGAAGGCCGAGCAGCACGCCGACCGCCTCGGCGCCCTGATGGTGACCTACCCGTCGACCCACGGGGTGTTCGAGGAGTCGATCAGCGAGATCTGCGCCGTGATCCACCAGTACGGCGGCCAGGTCTACATGGACGGCGCGAACATGAACGCGATGGTCGGCCTGTGCCGCCCTGCGGACATCGGCGCCGACGTGTGCCACCTGAACCTCCACAAGACGTTCTGCATCCCGCACGGCGGCGGCGGGCCGGGGATGGGTCCGATCGGCGTGCGGGCCCACCTCGCGCCGTTCCTGGCGGGGCATCCGGTGGTCGAGACCGGGCGGAGCGCGGGGGCGGTGTCGTCGGCGCCGTGGGGCTCGCCGTCGATCCTGCCGATCTCGTGGGCCTACATCCGGATGCTCGGCGCGGCCGGGCTCCGCCGGGCGACCGAGGTCGCGATCCTGAACGCGAACTACGTGGCTGCGCGCCTCGACGCCGCGTTCCCGGTCCTGTACAAGGGCCGCCACGGCTACGTCGCGCACGAGTGCATCCTCGATCTGCGCGGGTTCAAGGACGTGGGGGTCAAGGTCGACGACGTGGCGAAGCGGCTGATGGACTACGGGTTCCACGCGCCGACGATGTCGTTCCCGGTGGCCGACACCCTGATGGTCGAGCCGACCGAGAGCGAGGCCCGGGTCGAGCTCGACCGGTTCGTCGACGCGATGCTCGCGATCCGGGCCGAGATCCGCGAGATCGAGGACGGCCGCGTCACCCCGGACGCGAGCGCGCTCCGGCACGCCCCGCACACCGCTGCCGACGTGACCCGCGACGACTGGGACCGGCCGTACACCCGCCAGCAGGCGGCGTTCCCGACCGCCCACACCCGCGCGCACAAGTACTGGCCGACGGTCGGTCGGATCGACAACGCGTACGGCGACCGGAACCTGATCTGCACCTGCGACGCGTGGCCGGACCGGTAGCGGGCGGCGACGGGGGGTAGGGG
>JBEBJW010000006.1:0-23555 GCA_040079715.1 Myxococcota bacterium
GAGCCTCGTGGGGCCGCGCCCGCCGCTGCCGGACGAGGTCGCGCGGTACCAGCCGTGGCAGCGCCGCCGGCTGTCGGTCCGCCCGGGGATCACCGGACTGTGGCAGGTCAGCGGGCGGGCCGACCTGCCGACCGACCGGTGGATCGAGCTCGATCTCCAGTACGTCGACCGGTGGAGCCTGTGGCTCGATCTGGTGGTGTTGGCGCGGACGGTCCCGGCGGTGCTCGGCGGCGCGGGCGCTCGATAGCTCCGGGCCCCGCGGCGGTCCGTCACAGCCGGCAGGTCGGGTGGTCGAACGGCAGGTCGAACGACCACGCGAGGTGGAGCTCGGCGTCCGGGAACGCGATCTCGCCCGGGCTGTCGAACGGCACGTCGCCGAGCCAGTCGAGGTCGAGCGACCCGCTGGCGGTGTGGGTGTCGAGCGCGTCGAGGGTCAGCGTGCCCCAGACCGCGCGCTCGGCCCGCCCGGACGACCGGTCACAGAAGCAGGCGACGGCCAGGCTCAGCGCGACCGGGGCCTCCGGATCCGACAGGTCGATCGGCGCTCCGAGCTCGATCGCCGACCGGTCGAGCAGCCGGATCGTCAGCGCGAACTGTTGCTCGTCGTCCATCACCGCGCAGTCCGGGTCGACGATCGCCACCAGGCGGATCTCGTCCGCCACCACCTCCCCCGATCCGCCACGGACCTCGAGCGTCCGACCGTCGATCGTCAGGTCCGACGGCAGATCGCGCGCATCCGACGCCAGACAGCCACCCACCAGCATCACCGGGACGAGCCAGATCCGGGCCATCGCGACCTCCACCACCGAGGTCATATGCAACCGACGGGTAACCCAACCAACATCAATGCAAACACGTGGATCCGGGTGGGTCGCCCCGGGCTGCCGGACCGCGGGAGCCGGGGTATGAGGTGCGCCATGCACCTCGATGTCTGGCCGTCCCCCGGGTCCCCCGAAGAGCTCGCCCTGTTCGCCGGCCTGCAGCGCACGGTCGGCGACCTGTACCGGACCCTCGTGCAGGACACGCGCTCGCCGCAGACCGTGGTCGTGGTCCCGTCGCTGTCGATGGACCCGCGCGAGCTCGCGAAGGTCAGCGGGTTCTACCACTACGAGGAGCGGCAGCTCGTCAACCTGATGCTGCTGCGCCAGCCGCGCACCAAGATGATCTACGTGACCAGCCAGGCGCTCGACCCGGTGGTGGTCGACTACTACCTGTCCCTGCTGCCGGGCGTGCCGTCGTCGCACACCCGGCGCCGGCTGGTGATGCTCGACTGCAACGACCGGTCGACCAAGTCGCTGTCCCAGAAGATCATCGACCGGCCGCGGCTGCTCGACCGGATCCGGGCCGAGATCGACGACCCGTCGCGGGCCCACATCGTGTGCTTCAACTCGAGCCCGTGGGAGCGCACGCTCGCGGTCCGGCTCGGGATCCCGCTCCACTCGGTCGACCCCGAGCTGTCGTACCTCGGCACCAAGTCCGGCTGCCGCGAGACGTTCCGCGAGGCCGGGGTCCTGATGCCGTTCGGGTTCGAGAACCTCGGGTCCGAGCGCGACATCGCCGTGGCCCTCGCTGAGATCAAGCGCAGGGACCCCGCGGCGCGGCGGTCGGTGGTCAAGCTGAACGAGGGGTTCTCGGGCGAGGGCAACGCGCTGTTCTACTACGGCGACCTCGACGCCGGGCTGTCGGTCCACGAGCTGGCCGACCAGATCGCGCCCCGGTTGCCGACGCTGAAGTTCGAGGCCCCGAACGAGACGTGGGACAACTTCGCGGCGAAGTACGTCGAGATGAAGGGCGTGGTCGAGTCGTTCGTCGAGGGCGAGATCAAGACCAGCCCGTCCGTGCAGTGTCGGGTCAACGCGCTCGGGGACCACCAGGTGATCAGCACCCACGACCAGGTGCTCGGCGGGCCCTCCGGCCAGGTGTACATGGGTTGCACGTTCCCGGCGGCCGACGGGTACCGGATGGAGATCCAGGAGTCCGGGGCCCGGATCGCCGAGGTGCTCGCCCGCAAGGGAGTGATCGGGCGGTTCGGGATCGACTACGTCAGCGTCGACTCGCCGGACGGGTGGAAGCACTTCGCGATCGAGGTCAACCTGCGCAAGGGGGGCACCACCCACCCGTTCCTGACGTTGAAGTTCTTGACCGGCGGCACCTACAACCTCGACGACGGGCTGTTCTACTCCCAGTCCGGCCGGCCGAAGTACTACTACTCGACCGACACGGTGCAGTCGGATCGGTACAAGGGACTGCGGGCCGAGGATCTGATCGAGATCGCGGTGTACCACGACATGCACTTCCACGGCCCGACCGAGCGCGGCACGGTGTTCCACCTGATCGGGGCGCTGTCCGAGTTCGGGAAGCTCGGAGTGGTGTCGATCGGCGACAACCCGCAGCAGGCTCGGTTCCTGTACAAACAGGCGCTCCAGGTGCTCGACGAGGAGACCGGCCTCCGGTCGCGGGCCCAGACCACCCGGTGGGTGCCGCCGTCGGTGCCGCCCGCCGCCACCTACGCGACCCCCTCGGCCGGGCCGGAGGGTTCGGAGGGAGGATCGAGTTGACCGCACGGGTCCTCCCGGTGGACCGGTGATACGGGAGGGTGCGGAGGGTGCGGCGTGGCGAACGGGTCGGACGACGACGGGCGCGAGTTCGGACGGTGGTGGATCCCGATCGCGGGCCTCCTGTTCGTGGGGATGGTGCTGTGGGTGATGCAGCTCGCGTGGACCAGCCGCGCGAACGGCACCTCGTGGACCGATCTGAAGGGGATGGTCGAGACCGGCAAGATCGAGGAGGTCACGTTCGACGGCGTGTGGGTCCGCGCCAAGAAGAAGGGTGACGAGCAGCCGAACGTCGTCCAGGTGGTCCGGGTCGAGGGCGACGAGCAATTCCTCCAGCTGCTCGAGTCGAACAACGTGCCGTACCGCGCGGTCCAGCCGAACCCGTGCGCGCAGGGCGGGCTGCCGCTGCTGGTGGTGCCGCTGCTGATGCTCGCGCTGTTCTGGGTCCTGTTGACCCGGCAGGCGGGCCCGACCCGCGGCGTGGCGGCGTTCGGGCGGAGCTCGGCCAGCATGGCGCCCGAAGAGGGCACCGGGGTCACGTTCGCCGACGTGGCCGGGGTCGACGAGGCCGCCGAGGAGCTCCAGGAGGTCATCGCGTTCCTGAAGACCCCGGAGAAGTTCACCTCGCTCGGCGGTCGGCCGCCGAAGGGCGTGCTGCTGGTCGGCCCGCCGGGCACGGGCAAGACGCTGCTCGCCCGCGCGGTCGCCGGCGAGGCGGGGGTGCCGTTCTTCAGCATCTCCGGCTCGGCGTTCGTCGAGATGTTCGTCGGGGTCGGTGCGGCGCGGGTCCGCGACCTGTTCAAGAACGCGCTCGAGCACGCCCCGTGCATCATCTTCATCGACGAGCTCGACGCGGTCGGCAAGGCGCGCGGGGTCGCCGGTCCGGCCGGGAACGAGGAGCGCGAGCAGACGCTGAACCAGCTGCTGGTCGAGCTCGACGGGTTCGACAACCGGAAGGGGATCATCGTGATGGCGGCGACCAACCGCCCGGAGATCCTCGATCCGGCGCTGCTCCGGGCCGGTCGGTTCGATCGCCAGATCCTGGTCGATCGGCCGGACGTCCGCGGTCGGGGGGAGATCCTCGAGGTCCACGCCAAGAAGCTGAAGCTCGCGAAGGACGTGGTGCTCGAGGATATCGCGAAGATGACGCCCGGGTTCGCCGGAGCAGACCTCGCGAACGCGCTGAACGAGGCGGCGCTGCTCGCCGCGCGGCGCGAGCACGACGCGATCACCCGCGACGACATCGAGGACGCGATCGAGCGGGTGATCGCCGGGCTCGAGAAGAAGAACCGGCGGCTGTCCGAGCGGGAGAAGAAGACGGTCGCGTACCACGAGTGCGGGCACGCGATCTGCGCCGCGGCGAGCCCCGGGGCAGACCCGGTGAAGAAGATCTCGATCATCCCGCGCGGGATCGCGGCCCTCGGGTACACGATCCAGATGCCGCTCGAAGACCGGTACCTGATGAGCAAGGCCGAGCTGCTGAACCGGATCACGATCCTGTACGGTGGACGGGCGGCCGAGGAGATCGTGTTCGGTGACGTGACCACCGGCGCCCACGACGACATCCGCAAGGCGACCGATCTCGCGCGGCGGATGGTCAGCGAGTACGGGATGTCGCCGTCGATCGGCGCGATCGACTACGTCGGCGAGGCGCGGGCGAATCCGTTCGGGATCGGTCCGACGCGGGCCGGGTTCACCGACGCGAGTCCGGAGACCGCCGAGCAGATCGAGCGGGAGGTCCACCGGTTCCTCGACGGCTGCCACCGGCGGGCGCGCGAGATCCTGCTCGGCAACCGCACGATCCTCGAGGAGATGGCGGCGACGCTGCTCGAGCGCGAGGTCCTCGACGGAGTCGAGATGGGCACGTTCCTCGCGCGGGTCGCGCAGGCGGACGAGCTGGCCGAGCCCCCGACCGCCGAGCTGGTCCGGCTCGACGCCCCATAGCGCCGGGCGCCGTTGGGGGCGCTCCGACGCTGTGGTAGCCCGCGCCGGGGTGGGGCCCGGGTCCGGTCCGGAAGGCGACCGGAGGCGCTCCCCCGACCCACGTCGGCGCACGAGACGTAGTACAGTCTGCAGATCGTGGCGAGTGTCCGACCTGCGGCTCACACGGACGACGAGGAGACTCGGGCCGCCGCTTCGCGGGTGCTGATCGCGGCGGGGTGCTTCGACGACGTGGCCTAGCGACTCAGCGGCAGGTGTCCTCGACGAACACCCCGGCGATCATCACCTTGCAGGTGTGGGTCACGACCTCGAGCGGGTCGCCGTCGAACAGCACGAGGTCCGCGTCCTTGCCCACCGCCAGGCTGCCCTTCCGGTCGGCGATCCCGAGGATCGACGCCGTCCCGAAGGTGGCGACGGCGATCGCGCGGTCCTCGCCGAGCCCATTGGCGGCCGCGATCGCCGCCTCGAACGGGATCACCCGGACCTTCGGCACGTAGTCCTCGTACCCGGACATCAGGCCGATCGGCACCCCGACCGCGTCGAGCAGGTGCGCGTTCTCGAACGTGCCGTCGTGGGACTCCCCCGGCGACGACCACTGGCGCGCCATCACCGGCCCGACCAGCACCGGGACCTTCGCGGCGGCGAGCGCGTCCCGCACGAGGTACCCCTCGGTCGCGCCGGCGAGGATCACGTCGAGGCCGAACTCGTCCCGCAGGCGGAGCGCCGCGAGCAGGTCGTCCGACCGGTGGGCGACGATCACCACCCTCCGCTTCCGGTCGAGCGCGGCCACCAGCGCCTCGGCGCCGAGGTCGACCTCCGCGCGGTCCGCCAGCGGCAGCTTCCGCCGGTCGCGGTACTCGCGGGCCGCCGCGAACGCCTGCCGGACCTCCGCCACGTCGCCCATCCGGGTCTGCGCGCCCGGCCAGTCCTTGCTCGACTCGCCGAGGGTGACCACCACCATCCCGTCGGCCGCCACGACGTACCCGGGCCCGGCGATCGTCGACGCGATCAGGGTGGTGCCGCCGACCGGGGCGCCCGGCGACGGGCCGGTGTTCACCGTGGTCACGCCGTGCTGCCGGAGCCAGCCGACGAGCTCGTCCCACGGCGCGTACGCGTCGATCGCCCGGAGCTCGGGGACGACCGGATCGCCCGGCTGCCGGTGATCCTGGTCGAACGGCTTGTTCAGCGGGCCCGTGAGACCCGCGACCGACAGCCCGTCGACGAACCCGGGGGTCACCGCGACCGCGTGGACCACGGTGGCCCCGGCGGGCACCGCGACCGTCGACGCCGGGCCGACCGCGGCGATCGTCGCCCCGCGGACCACCACCACCCCGTCTGCGATCGGCGGGCCCACGCCGGTCCACAGCGTGTCCGCCGTCACCACCACGTCGGCCGCCCACGCCGCCGACATCGTCACCGACATCGTCACCGACACCGTCAACGCCGCGATCACCGGTCACCGTCCGCGTCGGCCGCGTTGACCGGGTACCGGGCCGCCTGGTCCCACCCACCGGTGGCGTACCGTCGATCCACCGGGTCCGACCGGTCGAACACCTCCACCCCCTCGACCCAGGTCTGCTCCACGTGGGTCCACACCGACAGCGGCGGGCCGGACAGGACCACGAGATCGCCGTCCTTGCCGGGGTCGAGCGAGCCGACCCGGTCGTCGAGCCGGAGCAGCTTCGCCCCGTTCAGGGTCACCGCCGCGAGCGCGCCGGCCTCGGTCATCCCCCCGCGGACCGCGAGCGCCGCCGACCGGAGCAGCAACCGACTGTCGGTGATCGGGTCGTCGGTGTGGATCGCGACCACCACCCCGGCCCGCTCGAGGATCCCCGGCGTCTCGAGGCGCATCTCGGTCGCCTCTTCCTTGCCTCCCGGGCTGTCGATCACGATCACCGAGCACGGGACGTGGTGCTCGGCCAGCAGGTCCGCGACCTTCCACCCTTCCGACACGTGGTGCAGGACGGGTGAGAACCCGAACTCCTCCCCGAGCGCGACGGCGGTGGCGATGTCGTCGGCCCGGTGGGTGTGGAGGTGGACGATCCGCTCGCCGCGGAGGACCTGGACCAGCGCGTCCTTGCCGAGGTCCGGCGGGAGCGGCTCGGGCAGGGCCGCCTTCCGGTGCGTGCCGGTCCGGGGCGCGGCGGCGGCGTCGAGCTTCCGGCGGCGCTCGGCCGCGTCGGCGAACAGCTGGCGGACCTGGGCGGCGGCCCCCATCCGGGTCCGCGGGTACGGCGAATCGCCCTGGGGGTTCGTCCCGTTCGCCATCTTCAGCCCGCCGCAGACCTCGGTCCGGCGGTCGGCGCAGAACAGCAGCCCGTCGACGGTGGTGGCGTCGCGGAGCTTGACGTACGCGGTCTGGCCGCCGACCAGGTTCCGCGAACCCGGCATGATGTTGACGGTGGTGATCCCGCCGGCGCGCGCGACGTCGAGGTTCGGGTTGGTCGCGTCGATCGCGTCGATCGCCGACACCGCGGGTTGGAGCGGCCCGATCGACTCGTTCAGGTCCCCCGGGCCGCCGGCGCCGATGTGGCTGTGGGTGTCGACCAGGCCGGGGATCACGGTCTTGCCGGTCAGGTCGCGGACCTCGACCCCGTCCGGCAGCGCGACCGACGACCGCGGCCCGACCGCGGTGATCTTGCCGTCCTGGACCACGACGACCCCGTCCGGGATCACCGGCCCCGAGACCGGGTACACGGTGGCCCCGACGAGGGCGACCGATTGAGCGACCGACGGGACCGACACCAGCGCGGGCAGCAACATCGCGCGCACCCTACCACGGGCGGCCCCGAACCCGAGGGCGGGCAGCCGGTGGATCCGCCCGTCGGCCGCTCCACCCGACCCTCCGGGTGGCGTCCCGTGCACCCGTGGCGCTGCGGTCCTTCCGAACCGAGCTCCGGAGCCCGGTCAGTCGCGCCCGCGGACCGGAACGATCGCGCGGTCGATCGTGATCTTCTGGTTCGGGGCGGGCGGCTCGATCGTCGACGAGGTCCCGTCCGGCCAGTCGACGTCGACCGACACGATCGCGTCCGCGTCGGCGAGGCCGTAGTACAGGTCCATCCCGTTCGTTCCGGAGAACCCGTTCCCGCCGTGGAGGACGCGGGTGATCGTCCACTCGACGCCGTCGACGTCCCGCCGGACGGTGACCGCGACCCGGGTGCCGATCGCGGTCCGGTTGACGGTCACGCCGTCGCCGAGGAGCGCGATCGACAGCCACCGCGGCGGCCGCTCGGGGGTGAACACGAACAGCCGGCCGGGCTCCTGGACGATGTCCGGCATCAGGTACGGACCGCCGTTGCGCTGGGCGATCTCCTGCACCCCGTCGCCGTCGAGGTCGAGGATGTCGATCCCGTGGGCGCGGTACGGGTACGGCGGGTACACGATCCCGAGCGACGCGTCCTCTGGGGCCGGGTAGTCGATCAGCTCGGACCGGTTGTCGAACTTCGGGATCACCACGGTCCCGACGCCCGGGACGTCGAGCTCCTCGAGCCCGGTCGACAGGAAGAAGATGTCGGTGGTGCCGAACGCCGGCCCGCCTTGCCCGACGTACACGTCCGGGATCCCGTCGACGTTCACGTCGCCGATCTGGCTCCCCATCGCGCCGCCGCCGGAGTGGTCGCGGAACGTGTCCTGCTCCCAGTTCACGAACGGGGAGTTCACGCCGGCCACGTCGGCCACGTCGACGAACCCGCGCCCCTCGACGTTGATCAGCAGCACGTGCCCGTCGTACGGGGAGGCCGGATCCTCCTCGAACGCGCGGACGAAGATCATGATGTCTTCCCACCCGTCGAGGTTGAAGTCGTCGGCGGACGCGACGAACGCGTTGAACGGGTAGTGCAGGTCGTTGTCGCCGAGGGACAGCTCGGTCGTGACCTCGGTGAACGTGGCCACGCCGGTCTCGGCGAGCTCGTTCCGCCACAGGTGCTGGAACCCGCGGTAGTTGTTCTCGTACAGGTCCTGGTCGCCGTCGCGGTCCCAGTCGAGGAACACCGAGTGCTGGCTCGAGTCGGTCGAGTCGAACCCGACCTGGTTCGACACCTCCTCCCACTGCTGGTCGCCGAGGTTGTGCCACAGGAGGTTGTCGCCGAGGCGCGGGTTCTCGGACAGGGCCGGGATGTCGCTGATCGGGACCATGTCGACGCTGACGAAGATGTCGAGCAGGCCGTCGGCGTCGTAGTCGACCATCTGGGCCCCGGCGGACGGCACCTCGTGCAGGCCGATCTTCGGGTCCGGCGCGCCCCAGATCCGGGCCTCCTGGCTGATGTCGTCGAACGAGAACGCGCCGTCCTCGACCAGCCGGTTGCGGTACAGCAGATCGCGGTCCGGCTTCTCGTTGCCGCCGCCGGCGACGAACAGGTCGATGTCGCCGTCGTTGTCGACGTCGCCCGGCGCCCCGCTCCACGACACGTGCCCGTCGGTCAGCAGCGGGCCCTTGTCGAACTTCAGCTTGCCGGGCGTGCTCTTGTTGTACAGGATGTACGACTCGTCGGCCGGGTTGCCGAGGAAGAAGTCCTGGTCGCCGTCGCCGTCGAAGTCCGCCGCGACGGCCGCCCGCCCGCGGGTCAGGTGGCCGAAGTCGGCGCCCTGGAACCCGGCGTCGGCCACCTGGTCCTCGACCGACAGCACCGGCGTGGTGGTCGGGCCGTCGGAGCCGACGGGGACCGAGGGAGGCGAGGCCCCGGGGCTGCCGGTGCAGCCCGCCAGCGCAGCGATCGCGATGATCCGGTGGTTCACGGTGGCTCCAGCGTGGGGGCCGACCGTAGCACGCCGACCCGGCGTCCGCGTCACCAGAGGTTACACGTCCCGCGGGGCGCCGGTTCCAGGGAGGGTCTCCGCCGGATCGGGCCCCGCGGGCAGGCGCACGGGATCACGGCCCCGAACACGCCTCCGGATTGCGGCCTTCGCGAGGTTCCCCGCCCGCTGGATGCCACGGCCCGCCTCCGCCGGACCGCGCGGGTCCCGTGAGCGCAGCTTCGAGCGCCTTCGCGGCCTCGTAGGTGACCGCGTTCTCCTCGACGTCGTACGCCTGGACGGTGAGGTCCGGGTCCAGCCAGACCATCGTCGGGAACCCGCCGAGGCCGGTGTAGTGGACCGACGCCGACGGGTTGCCGGGGGCGAGCACCGGGACCGCCGGGTTCGGGTGGTTCTCCGCCCAGGCCGCCGCGTCGGACGACAGCGGCGTCTGGCCGAGCTCGTCCTCGATCAGCACGGTGATCCACCGCACGGCGCCGGTCTGGACGGCCTCGCGGAGGTTCGGGTAGTCGAAGTACGGGTCGGGCCCGTCGCCGAGCAGGTACGCGGCCCACGCGTTGCACGGCGTGCACCACACCGTAGCGAACTCGATCATCACCATCTCGCCGGCGAAGTCGTACAGGTGGACGTCGTCGCCGAACTGGTCCGGGGCGACGAGGTCCGGGAACGTCGCCCCGACCGCGATCGCGCCGCCGAACCCGGGGTCGGCGAGCGCGTCCTTGTCCGGGTCGTACGGCCAGCCGCCGACGTAGATCCGGTCGTCGGGGTCGAGCGGATCGACCCCCTCGGCGACCTCGTCCCCGTCGGCGTACCCGTCGTGGTCGGTGTCCGGGTCGCGCAGGTCGGTCCCGAGCGCGTGCTCGTCCCCGTCGCCGAGGCGGTCGGCGTCGGTGTCCGGCGCGGCCGGGTCCGACCCGAGCGCGGCCTCGAGCCCGTCCGACAGGCCGTCCCCGTCGGTGTCGGGGTCCACGACCGGGTCCGGGTCGGCGTCGATGTCGGCGTCGGCGTCGCTCGACCGGGTGGACGTCCCGGGTCCGGTCGGGTCGACCGCCGCGCAGCCGGCGCCGGCCACCACCATCCCTGCGATCCATGCGCGCATCGCGGGCCTCACGGGCGGCTGACGGTGAGGGTGTACGGACCGTGATCGTACGCGGTCGCGCCGTCGACCACCGCGATCACCCGCTGGCCCTGGACCAGCGGGACCTCGACCACCGCGGGCTGGAGCGTCAGCCAGCGCCACCCGTCGCACGCGAGCGCCGCCCCGCCGCACCCGTCGTACACCGCGACCGTCGCGCTGACCGCGGTGCCAGCGAGGTCGAACCGGTACACCCCGTCGGCCGGCGCGACGAACGCGTGGGTCCGGTCTGCGGTGTCGAACGTGAACGACGGGACGAGGCCGCCGCACGGCGGATACTCGTCGCTGGCGCCGGCGTTGTCACCGACGAACACCACCGGGAGCGCGGTGTCCAGCACGAACTCCGGACAGGCGCCCGCCGGGCAGGCCGCGGCGCCGGCGCAGCCGCCGTCGTCGCAGTCGACGTGATCGTCGGCGTCGTCGTCGACGCCGTTGGCGCAGTCCTCGACGCACGCGGGGTCGTGGACGCAGTGGGAGTCGCTGCAGTCCGGGAAGTAGTCGAAGTTGTCGTCGACGCCGTTGGCGCAGACCTCGGCGCACGCCGGGTCGTCGCCGCACCGGTCGAGCTGCTGGCAGTCCGGGATCCCGGTGCCGTTGTCGGCCACGCCGTTGGCGCAGTCCTCGTCGCAGGCCGGATCGGCCGTGCAGGCGGCGTCCCAGCAGTCGACGAGGCCGTAGCCGTCGTTGTCGATCCCGTCGGCGCAGTCGGTCTCGGTCGCCTCGGGGTGGAAGCTGGTCAGGGTGAACGTGCCCTGCTGGCCGACGTACCCGTCGACGACCACCAGGACCTCCTGCCCGGCCACCAGCTCGACGGTCACGGTCTCCGACTGGAAGAAATCGAGGCACGCGAGCTCGGCGCCGCCGCAGCCGTCGGTGACCGACAGGACCGCGTCGAAGTCGAGGCCGGTCAGCGCGAACCCGTACCGGCCGTCCGTGGGTGCCGTGAACGCGTACGACCGGTCCGGGGCGGTGACCCCGAACATCGCGCTCGAGTCGCAGGCGGCGGTGCCCTCGTCCGGCTGGCCGAGGGTGGTGCCGGCGACCGGGACCCCGAACACCAGCGTGTCGTCCGGGCAGGCCGGCTGGCACGACGCGACCGCGCTGCAGTCGGGGTCGGCGCAGTCGCTCGCCCCGTCGACGTCCTCGTCGACGCCGTCGTCGCACGCGAGCTCGGCGGACGGCAGCGACTCCGCGGTCACCACGAAGTCGGTCTCGAAGCCCGGCATCATCGTGTCGACCACGACCAGCACCGACTCCCCGGCGACGAGATCGTGTCGGATCGACGGCGGGGCGGTCGAGTACCCGTCGTTGGCGCCGCACGCGAGCTCCTCGCCGCCGCACCCGTCGTACATCGACAGCGTGACGAACGGGGTGTCGGCGGTGAACCGGTACCCGCCGTCGGCGGGGGCGGTGAACGCGAACGAGCGGTCCTCGCCGCCCGGCTGGTACACGCAGAACGGCGCTACGTCGTCGCCCTGGCCGACGGTGGTGCCGGTCCACGCGGCCGGCACCGAGGCCGGCGCGATCTCGTCGGCGCACGACAGGTCCGGCCCGGTGGTGTCGGTGTCGGCGTCGCTGTCGGTGTCGCTGTCGGCGTCCGCGTCGCTGTCGGCGTCGCCGGCGTCCGGGTCGGCGCCTGCGGTGTCCTCAGCGCCGGTGTCGTCGCCTGCACAGCCGGTCGCGACCAGCCACAGCAGCGCCAGCGTCCAGCGCGTCTCCGGTCGATCCATCGGGTCCCCCTTCGCGGACGAGCCCGACGCGGAGCGGATGCCCCGGACCCGGGTTCGTCCGGCGCCAGGTATCTGCGGCGTCGGCGGGCGAAGTGCACAGCGGGTGCACAGCGCGTGAACCCAGGGCGAACACCGGGATCCGCGCGCTCGGGTCGAGGCTCGCGGTGGGCCCGCGCCAGGCGGACGGGAGGGCGCCGCAGGCGGTCCGAGCGGAGCGAGGACGGAGGAGCGCAGCGACGACCCCGGACGGAGGCCGACGGCGAGCGGAGCGAGCCGGGGCGCCCAACCTGGTGTCAGGCCGGGCCGAGCTGCCGCGACTCGAGGTGACGTTGCAGGGCCACCAGATCGGCGGGCATCGGGGCGGACAGCTCGTCACCGCCGAGCTCGTGGGGGGCCACCAGCCGGGAGGCGTGCAACGCGAGGCGCTCGAGTGGGAGCTCGGTCCGCGCCTCGCCGTACAGCGGATCGCACAGGATCGGCGCGCCGACCGCGGCGAGGTGGACCCGGATCTGGTGCTGGCGGCCGGTGGTGGGGCGGCACCGGACCAGGCACACGCCGGTCCAGGTGCGGAGCCGCTCGAACCGGGTGCGCGACGACTTGGCGCCCTTCTCGCCGGGGTTCGCGATCCGCATCCGGCCGTGGCCGGCGTCGAGCAGGCCGTGGGTCACGTCGAGCGACGACGGGATCCCGGCGGTGAACGCGAGGTACTCCTTCTCGACCCGGCCGGCCTCGAACGCGATCGACCACCGGCGGTGGGCCTCGGCGGTCCGGGCGAACACGACGACCCCGGTGGTGTCGCGATCGAGCCGGTGGACGACCCACAGGCGCTCGCCGCGCTGGGCCTCGACCCGGTGCCACAGGCAGGCCTCGGGATCCTCGCCCCGCCCGGGCACGACGAGCACGCCGGGCGGCTTGTGGACCGCGAGCCATCCGTCGCGGACGGTGAGGACGGTGAGGACGTCGATCGGAGCGTCGGGCACGCGCCCCCGTAACCGGGATCGGGTCAGCGGAACGGCAGGTACAGCGTCTCGGACGTCTCGGCGGCTCCGGGCTCCCAGCGCCAGGACTGCAGCTCCCGCTCGGCGAGCGCGTCCAGCTCCTGGCTGGTCTTCGACCGGGAGTCGACCGAGGCGAGGGATCAGTGAACGGTCAGTGGAGAAGGCGCGGAGGAAACGTTCTCCTGGTCGAGGAGGACCACGATGCTGTTGCTGCTCGCCGCCTGCGCCTCGCCCGACCCGGCACCGCCCGACCAGGCACCGCCCGACCAGGCCCCCGACCAGGCCGGGACCGAGGACCCGCCCGCGGCCACCGGGCCCCTGGCCTGCTCCGCCGAGATCACCATCGGACCTGACGGTCGCGCGCCCGACTATTTCGGGCACATGGACACCCTGCCGGACCACCCCGACCTGATCACCTACCAGTCGCGGGGACCGGAGGTGGGGCGCTGGGACACCGAGGTCTGGACCTCCTACGACGACGCTGGCCGGGTGATCGACTCCCGGCGGGACGACGGGGACCTGTCCGAGACGAGCACCACGCGCTGGCCCGACGCCCACACCTCGATCGTCGAGACGGATGTGGGCGACGACGGCATCCTGGAGGAGCGGGAGGAGTTCTACGTCGACGACGACGGGGTCGCGTGGCCGGTGGACGACCAGTTCCTGCCCCACGGACCGCACTCGACCTGGGCCTACGCCTACGACGCCGAGGGACGGCTCCTCCGGGTGGAGTTCGACGACGGCACCGCCGTCACGGTCACCACGTACACCTGGGACGGGGCGAACTCCGATGCCTGCACGCCAGACTCCAGCGACGTGGTCCGCTGCGTACACGTGGAGCGCGACGACGCCGGACACGTGACCCTGACCGCGGTGGACGTGTATGGCGACGACGCCTTCGACGTGCTCGTGTTCACGGACTGGGAGGGCGACCACCTGGTCCAACAGGAGTCCTGGGTGGACGGAGCGCGGTTCGCCACCTTCGACCTCACCTGGGACCCCGTGCTCGGCGTGATCGTGGACCAGCTGTACGTCGACTATGGCACCGACACCGCCACCCGGTCCCGGTTCAGCTGGACCTGCGAGTAGCGCGAACTCCGGTCGACCGAGCCGATCGGAGCGTCGGGCACCGGCCCCGCAACCGGCGGTCGGGTCACCGGAACGGCAGGTACAGCGTCTCGGACGTCTCGGCGGCTCCGGGCTCCCAGCGCCACGACTGCAGCTCCCGCTCGGCGACCGCGACCAGCTCCTGGCTGCACCGGCGGCCGTCGACCCGGGCCAGACGCCCGTCCGGCGCGATGGTCACCCGCACCTCGCACAGCGGGCGCGCCTCCCCGGCGGGCGTGGGGAGCGGGTGGTACTCGACCAGGGCCCGCTCCACCTCCGGGGCCGCCTGCGGCGCCGGCGTCCGGAGGACCGGGATGCGCCGCAGCGCGGGCTCGATCGTCACCGGCGCGGCGGCCACCGGGATCCGCGCGTCGAACATCTGGTCGCCGCACAACCCGGTCGCGCGGTAGGTCCCCGGCGGCACCCGCTCGAGCGACGCGCCGGTGGTCCGGAGCCAGCCGTTCGCGCCGTCGAGCCGGAGCGAGCACCCCGCGGGCACCGTCACCGCGCCGGCGATGTCCCGGAGGTCGAACCACAGGCCGGGCCGATCGTCGACCCGATCCACCCGCCCGAGCAGCGGGTGGACGATCGCGGTGGTCGACGGCGCGCAGGCGCAGGTGACCGTCCCGTCGACGCTCGCGCAGACCCCCGACGGCCGCCGGCCCTCGAAGCACCGGTAGCCGTCGGAGTCCGCGCACCGGTCCCCCGGCATCCCGAGGCACCCGAGCCGGATCGGGACCGCCGGCTCCAGCACGACCCGGACGATCGGGTCGACGAGGGCGGTCGTCACCCGAACCCGCCCGATCGCCCGCACCACGGCGGTCGCCGGGCCGGCGGCGACGTCGCACGACGCGGTGCCGTCGGGCCCGGTCCGGGCGACGGAGATGGGCGCCCCCGCCGTCTCGCACCGGACCTCGGCGCCGACGATCGGGGCGTCGGACGGGTCGACCACCGCGACGCGGGCGACGTGCTCGATCGGCAGGACCACCACCCAGTCGTCCGCCGGCGCGATCCGCCGCCCGACCCCGTCGATCGTCGCCCCGAACCCGGACGACGGCCGGGGACGCTCCCACGGCACGGCCAGCGCTCCGTCCGGGCCGGTCCGACCGACGGGGTCCGCCAGCAGGCCCCAGTCGCCGTCGGCGATCGCCAGCTCGACGTCCGCGACCGGAGACCCCGACGGGTCGACCGTCCGGATCGGCTGCGACGCCGTCCGCAGGCGCACCGCCACCAGGCCCGACGCGGGGGCCGGGGACAGGGCGTACCGGGCGCACGGCGGAGCGGACGGAGACCCCGAGCGGTCGCCCGGAGCGTCGAGGGCGCAGGTCGGCGCGGCGAGCGGCACCCGCAGCGCCCCCGGGAACGGCAGCGTCACCGCGACCTCGCGTCCCGCCGGCACCGACCCGAGGGCCGCCGCGCCGCACGCCCCGTCGAGGTACAGCGGGACGCCCTCCCCGTCCGGCAACCCGTCGATCCGGACCCGCTGCACGAACGGCGCGCAGTCGGGCTGGGGCACCTCGCGCCCGCGGATGGCGGCCGGGTCCGGGTTCCGCGCGGGGAGGGCCGCGGGGTCGACCGTGATCGGGCGCTGCGTCGACGGAACCTGCGGGGCGTGGACCTCGGCGAAGCGCCGCACCGCCTCGAACGCCGCCCCCCACAGCGCCAGCACCACGATCGCCGCCAGCCCGAGCGACGCCGCGGCCGCCCCGACGAACCTCCGCAACGCATCGCGCTGGGTCGCCCGGAGCGGTCCGGAGCGCAGCCGGGCCACCTGCCGCCCGACCTCGGCGATCGGCGGCCGCCGAGCCGGGTCCGGGTCGACCATCCGCGCGAGCAGCGCCGCGGTCTCCGGTCGCACCGCCACCCGGTCGCCGAACGCGAGCGCGGTCCCCTCCCACAGCGTGTGGGCCGGGACGCGGGCGAGGAGCGTGATCGCGAGGGCCCCGAGCCCGAACACGTCGCTCGCCGGCGTGGCCTCCCCGACCCACTGCTCGGGGGCGGCAGACGGGACGTCGTGCAGCGACTGGTCCGCCCGGACGTCGCGGACCTGCCCGAAGCCGATCAGCACCCACCGGTGGTCGGTGGTCTCGATCACGTGGGCCGGCTCGATCGCCCGGTGGACCACCGGCGGGCTGCGCTCGGCGAGGTGGGTCAACACGGGGACCAGCCCGGCGACCACCTCGAGCACCTCGGCCTCGGTGAACCGGTGCGCGACCAGCCGCTCGCCGAGCGACGCGCCCTCGACCCACCCGCGGACCTCCCACCGCGCGCCGTGCTCGTCGAACGGCGGGCACACCGGGCGCACGAGCTGGGGGTGGTCGAGCTCGGACAGGACGCGGATCCCCCGGTCGAACCGCTCGCGGGTGGCGGGGTCGGCCCCGCGCGACAGGGCCCGGACGCACACCCACCGCCCGTCGCGCAGGTCGATCCCGCGCCAGACCCGGGTCGACCCGCCGGCCGACACCGGAGCCACCAGCCGGAACCGGCCGTCGAGGGACAGCGGCGACCCGCAGGTCGCGCACGGGTCCGCCGCCCCGACCGCGCCGCACGACGGACACACCGCCTGCCCGTCGCCGCCGTCGAACGTCGGATCCGCCGGGGCGTCGAACCGCCCGCCGTCGAGCACGGCGAGCAACGTCGAGCAGTCGGGGATCCGGTGGGCCAGCGAGCCCCGCAGGCACCCGTCGATCGCCGCCGCGACCGCCGGACCGAGCGCCGCGGGCACCGACGCGAACCGGGACCCCATCTTCGCGCCGTACAGCTCGACCAGGTCGTGGCCGTCGAACGGCGGGGCGCCGACGGTCAGCTCGTACAGCAGGCACCCGAGCGCGAACACGTCGGCCCGGCGGTCGACGTCCCGGGCGGCCCGCATCTGCTCGGGCGCCATGTACCGGGGGGTCCCGACCAGCGCGTGCGTCAGCGTCAGCTCGCCGAGGTCGGACTTCACGAGCCCGAAGTCGCCGACCTTCGCGATCCACCCGTCCGCGGTCTCGGCCACCAGCACGTTCGACGGCTTGAGGTCGCGGTGGACGAGCCCGGCGTCGTGCGCGGCCCCGACCGCCCGGACCACCTGCCGGAACAGGTCGAGCGCGACAGCCCGCGGCAGCGGTCCGCGGGCCAGCCGCGCCGCGAGGTCCGCCCCGTCGACGTACTCGAGCAGGAGGGCCGCGTGGTCGTCGACCCGCAGCAGGTCGAGCACCCCGACGACCCCGGGGTGGTGGAGCGAGCCCTGCGCCCGCCCCTCCTGGACCAGGCGCTGCTCGAGCGTGGGGTCCACCCGGTCCAGGACCTTCAGCGCGGCCACGGTGCCGAGGCTGACGTGCCGAACCCGGTGGACCGCCGCCATCGCGCCGCGGCCGACCACCGCCTCGACCCGCCACCCCTCGACGATTCGCCCCGCTGCGAGCTCCATGTCCCCCGAAGCATACACGTCGACACCTCCGGGCCGACCCAGTGCCAGGACGGTGCCACCGCCGACCGACGGATCGCCGGCGTGCGCCCGTGCCGGAGGGCGTGCGCGCACGTGCGCCGTGCGGTACGGTCCGCCGATGGCGAGCGAGCGGACCGCGAGCGAGCTGTCGCCGGACCACCGGTGGCTGCAGGAAGACATCGACGGCACGCGGTCGGCGCTCGGCCTCGCCCTGTGCTGGTCGCTCACCGAGCCGGGCCGGATCGGCGAGGTCGCCACGGTGCCGGAGGGGGCGCAGCGGTTGCTCGGCCGGGGGGACGAGGCGACCCTCCGGTTCGTGCGGGCGCGACCGTCGGGGAGCCGTCCGGGGGGACCGCTCGAGGGCCGGCTGTTGTCCCGCCGGCAGCTCGAGGTCCACGCCGACGGCGAGGCGCTCCGGCTCACGAACGTGGGCGCGTGCGGGCTGTCGATCGACGGGGTGGGCACCAACGCCGGCGTCGCCCGGGTCGGCGCGGTGATCGCGCTCGATCGGCAGCTCGTGCTGCTGGTGGTCCGACGCGGTCCCCTCCCCGACGGGATCGACGACGGCCCGTTCGGCGGACCGGACGCGGACGGGATCGTCGGCGAGAGCGAGGCGGCGTGGGAGCTGCGGGCGCGCCTCGGGTTCGTGGGGCGTTCGACCGAGCCGGTTCTGGTGTGCGGCGAGAGCGGCACGGGCAAGGAGCTCGCCGCCGCCGCGATCCATCGGCGGTCGGCGCGCGCCGCGGGACCGTTCGTCGCCCGGAACGCCGCGACGCTGCCGGAGGGCCTGGTCGACGCCGAGCTGTTCGGGAACGCGCGGAACTACCCGAACCCCGGCCTGCCGGAGCGCCCCGGGCTGATCGGCGCGGCGGACGGCGGGACCTTGTTCCTCGACGAGCTCGGCGAGATGCCGGTCGCGCTCCAGGCGCACCTGCTGCGGGTGCTCGACCGGGGCGACTACCAGCGGCTCGGCGAGGCGCGGGCCCGGCGGGCGGACCTCCGGTTCGTCGCGGCGACCAACCGCGACCCGAGCGCGCTCAAGCACGACCTGCTCGCCCGCCTGCCGCTCCGGGTCGAGCTGCCGGGGCTGTCGGACCGGCCGGAGGACGTGCCGCTGCTGGTTCGGCACCTGCTGGCCGAGGCGCGGACGGATCCGGCGCTCGGGGCCCGGTTCTTCGACGGGGCGGACGCCCGGATCGCCCCCGAGCTGATCGCGGCCCTGCTCCGTCACCGGTGGACCCACCACGTGCGCGAGCTGCGCGCGATCGTGTGGCGCTCGCTCGAGACGAGCCCCGGGCGGGCGTTGGTGGTGACACCCGCGGTGCAGGAGCTGCTGAGCCCGGCGTCCCCCGGTCCGTCGCCGACCGACCTCGACGCAGCCGCGGTCCGGGCCGCGCTGGACGCCGCCGGAGGCAACGTGACCGACGCCGCCCGCGCCCTCGGGCTGTCGAGCCGGTTCGCCCTGTACCGCGTCCTGCGGAAGCTCGGGATCGACGCCCGCGACCGGTGAGTGCCGGGAGGCGGCCCTCGAGCCGGTCACCTGCGGCGGACCACCGCGTCGGCGAGCTCGGCCCGGACCTCGGTGGTCCGCGACCGGAGGTTCGCCTCGGTGGTCGACGTGTGATTGTCGATCGTGAACGGCGAGTCGTCGTTGCGCGGGTCCGACGCGATCTCCGGCGCGAGCCACGCCCGCAGCGCCAGGTACCGGTCGGGCAGGGCGAGGCCGTCGGCCAGATCACACGCCTCGGCCAACGCGTCGCGGTACGCCGCCCGGCACCCGTCGACCGCCAGGCAGAACCCGAACACCGCGCCGTCCCCGTGGTCGATCGGCCAGGTCTTCATCCAGGTCCAGTCCGTCCCGTGCGGGATCCACCACAGCCGGTCGGTGGTCGGGTCGAGGTACACGTACCAGTTCTTCGGGTTCTGGTACCCGTCCCAGTGCATCGCCACCGCCTCGATCGCGGCGTACGTCGCGAACGCGTCGACCTCGACCCGGGCGTCGAGCGCGGCCTCGGCGTCCGGCGCGGTCGGGTCCGCGAGCGCCGCCGCGAGGCTGTCGAGGAACGCCGCGTCGACCGCGCCCTCGTCCGGATCGAGCAGCGGCCAGGTCGCGTCCAGGTCGGCGTCCGGCGTCCCCTCGAGCAGCATCCCCGACGGATCCGCGAACCACCGCGCCAGGAACACGTCGTCGACGGCCTCGACGTGGACGTACAGCCCGTAGTCGGCGCCGTTGTACGTCACCCGCGCGAACCCGGCCCGCGGCGACGGGACGCCGGCGGCGGTGAACAGCTCGTACGCCAGGAACTCGCGCACGTACGTCGGATCGTGGTCGGCGTTGTTCAGCGTGATCGCCTCGAGGCTCCGCAGTCGCTGCCCGGGGACGCGATCGTTCACGTCGAGCACGAACGACGGCTTGCCCGCGAGCGGCTGAAACGTCCCCGAGCCCTTCAGCTTCACGGTGACGTCGAGGGTGACCCCGTCGTAGGTCAGGGTCCCCGGGACGCCGGGGCCGCCCTGCACGTCGAGCGCCGCCTCGTCGGCCGGGTCCACCGCGATCGCGAACGCGAGCACCTGGTCGTCGCCGAACAGCGGGTCCGACGGGTCGGTCGACGTCGAGGCGACGTTCGGCTCGCCGGGGGTCGGCGCGATCGTGACCGCCCAGGCGTCGCCGCCGTCCGGGATCCGGGCCAGCGCGGTGTCGGCCTGGAGATCCACCACCTCGACCGCGTCGGTCTCCACCCCGTCGACCGTGACGACCAGCCGGTCCGCCTCGCTCGACAGCCGGAACGGCGCGGTGGCGCCACCGCCGTCGTCCGCGACGAGCAGCCACCGCGCGCCGGGGGCCAGCGCCGTCCCGGCCGGACCCGTCCACGTCTCGCCCGAGTCGTCGGACACCTCGACCCGACCGAGGTCCACGTCGACGTCCGACCGGTTCTCGAGCTCGAGCCAGTCGGGGAACGCGCCGGACGCGGCCTGCCACGATGAGTCGTTCGCCGCCATCAGCTCGTTGACCACCACCCGCGGCACCACCGGCGCCCGCGGCGCCTCCCACCCGGACGACGACGTCGACGACGGGGAGGACATTGGCGAGGATCCCGACGGCATCGACGCGTGCGACGTCGACGCCGTCGGCCAGGCGGAACATCCCACGATCCACAGCACCATCCGAACCCCGGCGCGGCCGTAACACCGGAGCGAAGCTCGATCTCGCGTCGAGGAGTGTCCGCCCACCGGACGGGATCGTCCGCTGGCGCGACACCCGCGGGTCAGCGCGCCGGGTCCGGGAGCGGGTCGAGCGGGCACCCCCGGAGCGCGGCCATCACCTCGGCCCCGACCGCGTCGTCCGGCTCGACCACCGGCAGCCGCGGCGCGCCGAGCGCGATCCCGCGCTGGCGCAGGACGTACCGGATCGTGCTCGGGCTGCCGTTCCGGAAGCAGGCGGCGGTCACCGGCACGAGCGACCGGTGGATCGCGGCGGCGGCGGGGAGCGCGCCGGCCTGCAGGTGGTCGAGCATCCGCCGGAGCTGCCCGGCGACGAGGTGGCCGGTCACGCTGATCACGCCCCACCCGCCGAGGCACCACAGGTGAAACGTGTCGTCGTCGTTGCCGCTCCAGATCCGGAACCCGGGGGCCCCGGCGAGGATCCGGGCCGAATGGGCGAGATCGCCGTTCGCGGCCTTGATCCCGACCACGTTCGGGAGCTCGGCGACCCGCAGGACCGTCTCGACCGTCATCCCGGTGCCGACGCGGATCGGCACGTCGTACACGATCACCGGCAGCGGGGTGGACTCGGCGATCGCGCGGAAGTGCCGGTAGATGCCCTCCTGGGACGGCCGCAGGTAGTACGGGACCACCGCGAGGACCGCGTCGACGCCGGCCCGCTCGGCCCGGGCGGTCAGCGCGACCGAGTGGCGGGTGTCGTTGGTCCCCGCGCCTGCGACGACGGTGGCGCCGTCGCCGAGCGCCTGCTTCGTCTGGTCCCACAGCCCGGCGGCCTCGTCGTCGGACAGCAGCGGGGCCTCGCCGGTGGTCCCGGTGACCACCACCCCGTCGTTGCCGCACCGGACGAGGTGCGCGGCGAGCCGGCGGGCGTGGGCGAAGTCCACGGCACCCTCCGCCGTGTAGGGCGTGACCATCGCGGTCAGGATCCGGCCGAGCTCGGCCATCGGTGCGCTCCCGGGTCGTGCCGGTCCCCGTATCCGCCCGAGGCCCCGTCGACCGCTCCGGATCGGGCGGGAGACGCCAACGTCTCCGACGTCTACGACCGAACCGTGAATCGGCGGACACGGCGCGCGTTGTGGTTCGATCGCGGGTGCGCGGATCACACCGTGACGACGCGACGGGCGGCGGCGCGGGTCGTCGCGGGACGGGGATACGTTGCCGCGTGCAGCGCGACCCGACGAGCCGCCATCCGCTCCGGATCGGGACCCGGATCCTCGACCTCGCCACCGGCCGGTTCGACGACGGCGCCCTCCTGCGGCCGCTCGAGCACGCGCTGCTCCGGTACCTCGTCGGGGCCGGGGGGCGGCTCGTGCCCGCGGACGAGCTGCTGCGCGAGGTGTGGGGCTACCGGCCCACCGTGACCAGCCGGACGGTCGCGACCACCGTGTACCGCGTGCGACGGGCGATCGAGCCGGATCCGACGCGCCCGCGGCACCTGCTGGCGGCCGGCGGCAGCTACCGGTGGGCAGCCGCGCGGACGCCCCCTCGGTTGCCGGCCCCACCGGGAGGGTTCCACGGTCGCCCCGAGGTCGACGCGGTGGCCGAGCGGATCGTCGCCGGAGACGGACGCCTGTTCACGCTGACCGGCCCGCCCGGGATCGGCAAGTCCCGCGCGGCGCTCGAGGTCGCGCGGCGGGTCGCCGAGCGGCTGCCCGGTGGCGCGTGGTGGGTGGACCTCGACCGGGCGCGCACCGCGGCGGACGTCCTCGCGGCGGTGGGGGCGGCCCTCGAGCTGGCGCCGTCCGAGGCGGATGGCGGCGTCGCGTCGCTCGGCCCGGCCCTGCTGGTCCTCGACGACGCGGAGGGCTGCGTCGGCCCGCTCGCCGACACGATCCGCCCGTGGCTCGACGGGGAGCTGCGGATCCTGGTCGGCTCGCGCGCCGCCACCGACCTCGGCGCCGAGGCGGCGGTCGCGCTGGGTCCGTTGCCGCCGGACGCCGCCCGCGCGCTGTTCCTCGACCGGGACGGCGCCGACGACGGCCAGCTCGACCCGTTGCTCGCCGCGCTCGAGGGCGTGCCGCTCGCGATCGAGCTCGCCGCCCGGCGGACCCGGACGATGTCCGCCGGCGCGCTGCTGGCCCGGCTGGACGACCGGCTCCGCCTGCTGTCCGGCGCCCCCCGCGACGTCCCGGCCCGGCACGCGAGCCTCGCCGCCGCGCTCGAGGTGTCGTGGCGGCTGTGCGCCGACGACGGGCGCGCCGCCTGGACCGCCGCCGCAGCGTTCCCGACGTCGTTCGACCTCGCGGCGGGCGAGCGGGTGATCGGCCCCGGGCTGTTCGAGCTCGTCGGCCAGAACCTCGTCCAGTACGACCCGAGCCGCGGGCGGTATGCGATGCTCGCGTCGGTGCGGGCGTTCGCGGAGGCCCGCGGAGATCCGGCGCACCGGGGGGCCGCCGAGCAGCGCCATGGCGAACACCTCGCGGCCGGGCGGGTCGCCGGCGCCGCTCGCGAGCAAGCGATGGTCGCCTGGTCCCGCGCGGTCGCCCGCGGAGACGCCGCCGTCGCCGGGCCGCTCGCGCTGGAGCTGTCGCGCGATCTCGGGTCGCACGCGGTCCCGCCGATCGTGGTCCTGCTCGAGGGGGCGCTCGCGCTGCCGGGGCTCGCCGAGCCCGCGCTGATCCGGTCGATGCTCGGCGTCGCGCTCGCCACGGTCGGGCGGGTGGGCGAGGCCGACCTCGCGCTCGC